>CAZTPV010000044.1:0-3885 GCA_964615085.1 uncultured Desulfurococcales archaeon | reverse complement strand
AGCCTAAGGGATGAGGAGGGAGGATGGAGGGAGGTTATGAGGCTACGCATAATTGCTAGGATGAGGAGGTGAGCTAGATCATGGCCAGGGTTGAGAGGGTTAGTAGTACTCTTTGGTGGCTTCAATCATTTTACGCTATGGCTTATAGGCAGGTACTTAGATTCCTTAAGATGAGATCTCGAGTTGTCAATAGCATCCTCTTCCCCATAGTATGGCTTGTCTTCTTTGGTATTGGATGGGCTTCAGCATTCAATAGGTTAGGGCCAATGGTGAGACTCATATTTGGAGGCCTTAACTACCTTGAGTTCCTAGCACCAGGAATAGTTGTTATGACAGCCTTCATAGCTGGTTTTGGTAGCGGCTTAGGAGTATTGTTTGATAGGGAGTTTGGCTATCTCAAGGAGATACTAGTTGCTCCAGCTAGCAGGACTGCAGTCATTCTTGGCAGGATGACTGGGGATACTATTGCAGCTGGTGTTCAAGCTGCTATGATGCTACTCATACTTGTGATATTTCTAGGCTACTACAATGTTGTTGGAGTCCTTGGCTGTCTCATAGTATCCTTGGCCGCTGCCTTTACGGCTACAGCTATGGGTACGCTAATAGCATTAATGATGTCTAGCCCTGAAGGCTTTCACCTAATAGTCAACTTGTTAACGCTACCTCTACTATTCCTTAGTGGTGCTTTCTACCCTATAACAACACTACCAGAGTGGATGAAGATACTAGCATTAGTAGACCCCCTCACATACCCAATAGAGCTAGCTAGGTACGCTATGTACGGCTACATTGAGGTTAGCATAAGTGTTGCTACTATAGGGCTGCTAGTATCGCTACTAGTCTTCACGATCATAGTAGTCTTAAAGTACAGTAAAACCTATGTTGCGTAGGCTCGTAATGAAGCTTAGAAGGATGATGGTGTACTAGCATGGCTTATGAAAGGTACTCTAGACACGTATTAGTCGTAGGTGCTGAGGGCCAGAAAAAGCTTAGAGAATTAACAGTACTTGTTGCAGGTGTTGGAGGCTTAGGCTGTTTCGAAGCATATCTCCTAGCATGTCTTGGTGTTGGTAAGCTAGTACTTGTGGACGATGATACTATATCTCTCAGCGATCTTAATAGACAGGTACTCTATACGCCAAGCGATATAGGTCAACCTAAAGTTGAAGTAGCAGCTAGGAGGCTAAAAGAGTTCAACCCAGATGTAGATGTAAAGCCAGTTAAGCTAAGATTGTCGAGAGAAAACATCCTCAAAGTACTAGATGAAGCTGATATTGTTATTGATGGACTAGACAACTGGGAAACTAGAATGCTAGTTGATGAAGCTGCCTATAGACTCGGGATACCCTACATACATGCTGGAGTACAATCACTATACGGTCAAGTCTACCTCGCTATTCCAGGTAAAACACCGTGTCTTAGATGTATAATGCCAGAGAGGGTGGGTGGGCAGCGAGCAGTAATACCAGCGATAGCACCCATGGTCTCTCTAGTAGCGTCAATAGCTGTTAACGAGCTTGTTAAACTTGTTACTGGAGTAGGTAGACCAGCTCTAGGAGAACTAATAGTCGTTGACGGATACACGTTAGGTGTTGAAAAGATTAAGGTTAAAGCTAGACCTAACTGCACGTGCTAGCCTTCGACAGTAGGCTGTTTAGCTTCAACAACACCTTCCTCTACAAGACTCTTTACAGCATTACCGAGAGCTTTAGCCATGTCTAATGGGTCTCTAAACTCTACGATTATGCGTAGTGTAGGGTAGTCTGGTAGACTTGTATCAAGTTCGTAGGCTACTTGACCCTTAAGCTTAGACACTAGCGACAAAGCTATCTTGAAGTCGTTAACATAGGAATCCACATCCTCTAATCCTGCTTCTGAAGGTAGCTGCATTGACACTGTTACAGCATATTTACCACTAGTGCTTTCACCAGCTTCAACCACGATATTTCCTAGGTGAACTCTAACCCCCTCCTCAATCTCATAGCTTACACCAGCCTCATCTAATAGTTTCCTAAGTTCTTTAACCCATGCAGACAAGACTCCCCCTCCTCCCACCATCTTAAGGGTAGTATTTTAGACCTAGGAATCCATAAATAAGGGTTGATAGGAGGCATATGCTATGATGGAAGGTGATGAGTGTCCCACCTACTAGTTTCCTGAGAGAAAGACTATGAAGAGTCCGGCAGGAGCTGATTAAAGCTCTCTAGCCATAAGGTAGGCGTCCTCGCCGTCAGCATAGTATGCTTTTATTACTTTAACCTTCCTAAACCCAAGCTTCTCATAGAGTTTAATTGCTGGTATGTTTGAGACCCTTACTTCGAGATAGACTTCTCTACACTTATAGATGTCTCTTAATGCTGTAAGAGCGTGGTTCATGAGGCTTGTTGCTATACCTCTACGACGGTATTCTGGTAGAACGGCTATTGATATGACGTGTCCTCTACGATGTATTCCTGGCAATAGTATTCCGAACCCCCATTCAACTCTGCACATAACGTATCCTACTATCTTGCCCGAGATCTCAGCAACATAGAAAGCGTCACCCCACTTCAATACATGCTCCTCCCAGAACCATCTTGGATAGTGTTCTGGTAGTGTAGCTTCATTAATGCTTATAACTTGATCGAGATCCTCAAGTCTTGCCTTCCTGACTATGTACTCATAGCTATTCTCTAGTTGTGCCAAGGCTCACCACATCCCTACGCCTCATATAGCTAGGTTATGAGTGGGGCTTGATAATCGTAGATGCCTATGTTAGATGTTATTCTTACAAGTACTGTGCTTCTCCCAGTGAGGTTCAATGGTGCTACTCCACTTAGAACCACATGGTATACTCCAGGCTTGATTGCTAGAGGTAGGCTAGTGCCTATGAAGAGTAGGGTGCCGTTTGACCTGTACACTCTTACTACTGAGGGGTTGAAGGGTATAGAGTCTACGTACACTCCTTGCAGAACTGCCTCTCCGCCTGCAACAGCTAGGAATAAGTGTAGGGACATGTTATTGGTCGTCGCAGAGTAGTTAGCATAGACGTAGACTATACTTAGACTAGTGCTAGCACCTCTGAGCTGAGATGTTATGGTCTGCGAGATTTGTGCTCCGGCTCTGGAAGTGTAGCTGGTATACCCAATATACAGTATTGCTGCTGCTACAATGACTATGAGTATTAGTATCACTGTAGTCACAAGCTCTGATATTCCCCTGCTACTACTCACTGCCACTTAGCCTCCAGTCCCCCTTTCCCATTCTACTAGATATCGACTACGAATTGTATTCTCCAACAGCCATCCTCCCTACGAATCTCCATCATCGAGTAAGTCATAGCCTTAACTATGGTTCTATGCTCATGCTTCTCCGGGTTAAATTCTTCACCCCAAGCCTTAGCCCTTATCCTCCACTCGTCGTTAACCTTTGCTATCTCCTCCACTTTGAATTTCGAGAAGACTATTCCCTCACTATCTGTTATTATGAGTAGATCCTCTATCCACCGGTAAAGTAGGTTGTATAGGTCGAAGCCCGTATCCTCAATAGTCTTCTCGACTCTTGGATCAACTTTACTAGTATCAGTCATAACCTCATAGACCGCTTTAGCTGCTTGCTCAAACGCCTCCTCAAGAGTTCTACCACGAGCCACTATTAGTACGTCAGCTGTATGTGGTGCATGACACCAGCCAGGACATTGTGGCTCCCACTCCTTGCTACTAGAGCCCTTAGTATCCAAGACAATACACCCCCTGACTCGTTGTGTTAGAGGATCACTTAGACCTCCTCTTGTCTATAGAGTATCCTTGAGGCTTCTAATGCTTTTGATGAACCAATATAGACGCTTAACTCGTTATCGACTATAGGCGTTCCTCTTCATAGTAGGAGGGCTATACGTGGTTTAGA
>CAZTPV010000043.1:0-8329 GCA_964615085.1 uncultured Desulfurococcales archaeon | reverse complement strand
ACCGTACTAACAGTATCGGTATGGGTTGGAAACGCGACATTACCCTATCCACTAGAGTACATGGAGCTTGAAACACTATTATTCAATAGGACTGGAGTACCTTTCGCTGGTACACTACTCATAAGCGGTAAGGTTAAGGGTTACATAACATTACCATGGGCTAAGAAGGGCGACTACATAATAGTAGTCATGGAGTGCTGGAACTACCCAATAAGCTTCATAGACTACAAGATACTTAGAGTAAAGTAAGTATAACAGCTTCGAAACAATGTAAACAAGTGTTTTTAACATGCTAAGCCGTCTAAGACATAGAAAAACTATCCGAGGAGACGAATAGTTTTTGTTTAGTGTCTAAACTTTTCTACTTCTTCATTATACTGCTAACTATCTTCTCCACATATGAGAGGTCTATTTCTTGTGGCTCATAGTCTCTAAGCTTCCCTTCAAGGTATTCCTCGTAGCCCTTAAGATCTAGTAGTCCATGGCCGCTCATGTTAAAGAGTATGACTATGGGTTCATTCCTCTTCCTAGCCTCTATGGCTAAGTCTATGACCGCTTTAACTGCATGAGCTGTCTCGGGTGCTGGTACTATTCCCTCTGTTTGATCGAAGAGTTGTGCTGCCTTAAACACTTCAGTCTGATGATAGGCTACTGGCTCAACAATACCATGGTTTATCAGTATGCTTAGTGTTGGTGCAACTCCATGGTATCTTAGCCCTCCAGCATGTATTGGTGGTGGCACGTACTTATGGCCAACAGTATGCATTTTCAGTAGTGGTGTTAATCCTGCTGTATCACCATAGTCGTACATGTATACTCCTCGTGTCATTGTTGGTATTGCTTTAGGCTCTACAGCTATGAACCTAGTTTCCGTTTTACCTCTTAGCCTATCATGTATGAAGGGGTATGCGAGTCCAGCGTAGTTACTACCACCGCCAACACATCCAACAACATAGTCTGGGTATTCTCCAATCTCTTCTAGTTGCTTTTTAGCTTCAAGACCTATAATAGTCTGGTGTAGTAGTACATGGTTTAGTACTGATCCTAAACAATACTTTGTATTAGGGTTGGTTAGAGCATCCTCAATAGCCTCACTTATAGCTATACCTAGACTACCAGGATGGTTGGGGTTCTCTTCAAGTATCTTCCTTCCAAACTTCGTGAGTCTACTAGGACTTGGAACCACTTCTGCACCATAGAGTTGCATAAGCACTCTACGGTATGGCTTCTGGTAATAGCTGCATTTAACCATGTATACTCTAACCTTTAACCCGAAGAGTGCTCCTCCAAGCGAGAGTGCAGATCCCCACTGGCCGGCTCCTGTTTCAGTGACAATCCTTTCCACGCTCTCCAAGGCGTTGTAGTAGGCTTGGGCTACAGCTGTATTCACTTTATGCGCTCCAGTGGGGAGTACACCCTCATACTTGTAGTATATCCTTGCTGGCGTCTTAAGCTTCTCCTCTAGTCTTCTAGCTCTAAGTAGTGGTGTTGGTCGTCCTAGCTCTACGAAGGTCTCTCTAAGATCATCTGGTATCCTTATGAACCTCTCCATAGAGAACTCTTGCCTTACAAGCTCTTTTGCAAATAGTGCTTCAAGCTCTGAGGGCTTAACGGGTGTGCCGTCAGGTTTAATCATTGGTGGTAGGGGTTCTGGGAGGTCAGGAAGAATGTTATACCAGTAGCTAGGAACGAGATCAACGCTTTGACGAGGTCTAAGACGGGCTAGCTCCATTGGCGCATTAGTGTCACCGTCAGACCACCCTGCTAGGGCTGAGATATTTAAATGTTCCTCTTACCTACCCACAAGCTAGATTGCCTTACCATATGCAGGTGTGTGCGTAAAGCTTGTAAGAGCTTAGACTATTAGTTGTACTGGGCCATATCCGGTTTGTGCTTGGGGTGGTCATGTTCTGTCTCGAAGGCCTCCAAGAGAGGTTATACTCAAAGAGAAAAACATGTATAAGCTAATATCATGGCTTGCATGGCCGATAATGGTCAGGCTTTTAGTAGACACATTCTATATTGTTATAGACACTTTCTGGCTTGGTCTCCTAGGAGCAGCCTCTCTCGCTGCTCCTAGAGTCGTATTTCCCCTAATACAACTCTATAACGCGTTTTATGTTGGCTTAGGTGCTGCAGTAACAGCTTTAGTGGGTCAAAGGGTTGGCGCTAAGAGGATTGATGAGGCTTGTGACTATGCTGGTAGGCTTCTAGGTCTTTTCATCTTCTCCGCCCTAGTCTCAACTATTACTGGTGTGATTATACTCCCATGGTTCCTATGGCTTGTGAGAGCGCCTAGTGACGTCTACCCTCTAGCCTATAGTTATGGTATGGTATTACTTCTTGGGGAGGTATTCATAGCGGTTGATAAGGCTTTTGCAGCTATATTGAAGGCTTTTGGCGATACACGTACCCCTTTAAAGGTTGGAGCTGCATGCACTATAGCTAATATAGTGTTAGACCCAATACTAATCTTCCCTCCAGTAGGCTTAGGTGTTACAGGTGCAGCATTAGCCACTGTAGCTAGTCTAGCAGGAGAGACTGGTTACGCGTTTTGGCTCTTCTTTACAGGTAGGCATGAAGCTAGGATACCTCCTAGGAGCCTACTTAGACTCTTCACTTTAGTAAGACCATCGACTAGTATTGGTGGTCCTATAGCAGGCCAGCATGCTGCTGCAGCGGCTGGCTTCACGGTCATGACATGGATTGTTGATGGTCTTGGGACATTTGTTGTTGCAGCATACTCTATTGGGGTTATGCTTATGAGTGTCTGTCAGCTCTTTGGTAGAGCCTTCTGTGAAGCATCTTCGATTGTTGCAGCACAGAATCTTGGTGCTGGAATGAGGGAGAGAGCATGGAATGGTGTTTGGACTGGAGGATTCCTAGTTACAGCATCAATACTAGCTCTTGAGGCTCCTCTCCTCGCTTTCCCCAAGGAGTTCATAAGCATCTTTGCCCACGACCCCTTAACACTACAAGCAGCTACCTCAATGATACTGTTGTTTGGTCCTAGCCTAGTCTTCTTCAACCTATACATGCTAGGATTATTTGCAGCTTCAGCTGGCGGTAAAACACTAGTACCCTCAGTTCTTGGTGTCATAAGGCTTTGGGGTCTCCGAATACCCTTAAGCTACCTACTTGCATATACTCTAGGCTTAGGTTATAACGGGTTATGGCTTGGTATGGCTTTAAGCAATTATGTTATAGGCTTAGCGGTAGTGGTATGGCTTTCAAGAGGTTCATGGCTTCAAAGACTTGTTTAGATGCTTTGGATTGTAAACCTATAGCCTAGCTTACTTAGCTCATCCACGATGTTTTTAGCGGTGTTAAGTGATGGTACTTCAACCACTATCACTATTTTCGTGTGCCATGCTGGTGCATGTATGTCAGTTCTCTCGTGTATGACGTCGATGATGTTACCTTTATGCTTAGCTATGACTCCAGTAATCCTATAGAGTGTGCCGGGGGTATCTGGCGCATAGCCCTCAATAACAACTATTCTTCCAGCTTCGCATAGCCCTCTAAGGAGGACTCTATAGAGCTGTGTTAAGTCTATATTACCTCCAGAGATGATTGCAACGATATTCCTACCTCTCTCTACATCCACTTTCCCTGAGAGTATTGCTGCTATACTAACAGCTCCAGCACCTTCAGCTAGGATCTTACATCTCTCTAGTAGTAGGTATATGGCGTGAGCTATCTCCTCCTCAGATACAGTGACTATATCGTCTACAAGCTCACTAACAATACTATATGTTAGCTCTCCAGGACTCTTAGCTACAAGGCCATCAGCTATGGTTGGCTTAGGCTCAATTCTCACTGGGTGTCCTGCACGAAGACTAGCAAGCATTTTTGGTGCATGACTAGGCTCAACACCTATAACCTTAACGTTAGGCTTCCTAGTCTTAACAACTGATGCTATACCTGAGATTAAGCCTCCACCACCAATAGGTACTACGATAGCATCAACGCTGGGCAGCTGTTCTAGTAGTTCATGTCCTATAGTCCCCTGGCCAGCGATAACATCTACATCGTTGAAGGCGTGTATGAACTCATATCCCTTCTCGCGAGCTATTCTACGAGCCTCCTGCTCAGCCTCATCGTAGACTCTCCCATACAGTATTACTTCAGCCCCATAGCCTTTAGTAGCCTCAATCTTAGCTATTGAAGCTGTCTCAGGCATTACGATAACGGCTTTAAGTCCATAGCACCTAGCAGCATAGGCTACTCCTTGAGCATGGTTTCCAGCTGAAGCAGCTACTACACCTTTCACTCTAGAAGCTACACGGCTAACCTTGTAAAGTGCTCCACGAACTTTAAAGCTACCAGTTTTCTGCATGTTCTCGTACTTAAGGTACACGTTTAAACCAGTTATTCTAGAAAACGTAGCACTATGCTCTAAGGGGGTCCTATGAGCATACTTGTGAACAACCTCTAACGCCTCAACACTCTTACGGTAGACCTGTTCAACGAGCTTCAAGAGTTGACACCAGCCTAGAAAAAGCTACTATGATAGAGTCTATATTAGGCTTAGAACACTCTTTATCTGAGCACTCTGCTAGTATACTTCTTGGGGATGAGTGAAGCGTGATATGGAGGCGTAAAAGCATAGATGATATGAGGCGTGAAATAGAGTACTTCTTATCAACAGCTAATGAGTGGGTTCAAGCAGCCTTTTACGGTGACCCTGATATTGAGGAGCTAACATCAAAACTCTATGAGAGGTGGGAGAGTGCGGGACGTCGAGGCGAACCCTTAGACTATGCTAGTTATGATGAGATGAAGCTAATCTACGAGAAGGCTAAACGCTATAGTAGGTTAAGTGTGTATGAAGCTATGCGCTTAGTTATGGCTAGGCAGGAGTCTAGTGAGGAGGAGGAAGAGGACTAGCCTATCTTAAGGCCTATGAGGAATCCTGCTAGGAAGCCTCCAAGAGGGATCGCTGTAGCCATACTCTGGTAGAACCCCATCATCTGCTGAACTTTCCCTAAAACCTCCTCAAGAAGCTTACTCATTCTATCCCAGTGTATCTCTACAACACCTAGATGATACAAGTATAGTGTTACAGCTAGATAGCTACCAACCAGGAAGAGGAGTATTTTGAGAGCCTTCTTAACAGCATAGCCGGTAGCTAGCCCCGCGAAGAAGCCTGCACCACCAGTAGCTATAAGGTCTATGAAGCTTGCCATACTATTCTCCCACGCCTTCTCCACTAGCAGTGCTACTACTAGTGGTCTTCGTTAGTTTTAAGCCCTATCCTCTCCAGGTAGCCTGGATAGTCATTATCTGCGAAGACTCCTAGCGTTATCTCAGTATTATCGTATCGTGCCTCATAGGGGCTGACTCTCCCTCTAGGCTTAACAATACGCTTTAAAAGCTCATAGAGCTCTACTGGGCTCCTACACCCTATATGCCTACCATAGATCTCAGGGCATAGTGATACTACTTCAACGAATCTAAATCCTCTACGCTTTGCTATAGCATCATAGATTATGTCAACAAGCTTGTGTGGATAGTGTATACTCCATCTAGCTGCATAGTTTACCCCCAATAGTGCTACGAGCCTAGCCACATCTAGGGGTGGCTCAGGATTCCCTCTTGGCGTTGTCGTAGTATACACGTTCAATAATGTTGTTGGTGCTACCTGTCCACCAGTTAGTGCATAGACCATGTTATTCACCATGATCACAGTTAAATCCATGTTCCTCCTAGCAGCGTGTACGAGGTGGCCACACCCTATGCCTGCTAGATCACCATCACCACTAAACACTATTACCTCCAGCTTAGGGTTTGCAAGCTTCACACCAGTAGCAAATGGTATTGCCCTACCGTGGGGTGTGTGAGCTGTATCGAGATTTACGTAGCTTGCAGCTCTACCAGTACACCCTATACCGGAGACTACAACAGTCTTATCAAGGTCTATTAGCCCTCTATCTGCTAGCCTCTTTAACGCGCGTAGTAGAGCTCCAAGGATAGTGCCATTCCCGCATCCAGGGCACCATATGTGTGGTAGCCTATTGACTCTAAGTAGCTCGTCTAGAGGGTGTTTAGTCAACCTATCATCCTCTTAACCTTCTCATAAACCTCTAAGGCTCTTGGGAGTTCGGGCGAGATTATTGATAAGCTTTCAGCTCTTGGGACAACCCTCTTAACTTCACGGTACAACTGCCCCATACTTAGCTCGGCTACGATAACCTTCCTCACATCTGATGCGATCACAGTGAGCTTATCCTCGTCAAGAGGCCAGACACTAATAGGTCTCCATAGACATGCTTTCACACCCTTCATCCTTAATCGCCTTACAACAGCTAAGCAGGTTCTAGCCATGCTCCCATAGGCTACTAGTAGTACGTTACAATCATTAGTGTAATAGCATCTGGAGTCAACTATTAGGTTTCTATTACGATACACCTTCTCAACTAGCCTTCTTACTAGCCTCTCATACTCCTCCCTACTAGTAGTGTAGAATCCGTGAAAGTCGTGTGCTAGGCTCTCTACATGGAATCGATACCCCTCCCCATAGAAGGCCATGGGTGGTACCAGGTTATCTAGTGGCTCGTAGGGCTTGTAGCTAGTTCTAGACTTTGGTCTAGGTGGTTTAGGCTTCTCATACTCTTTAACTACTACAACCTCCCTGGTATGTGATAGTGTAGCGTCTATCAATAGTATGGTTGGTGTTCTAAGACTCCAAGCTACTTGCAGCATCCTCCAAGTATAGTCGTAGGCCTCTTGAGCACTCCAAGGAGCATAGACCACCACCATGTAGTCGCCATGGCTACAGTACCTAGAGTGCATGTAATCCATTTGCCCAGTACCAGTAGCTATCCCAGTGCTAGGTCCAGCTCTCATAGAGTAGACTATGGCTATGGGGGCTTCAACCATTGCCGCAAACCCTATTCCCTCCGCCATAAGGCTGTAGCCAGGACCGCTAGTCGCAAGCAGTGTTATAGCACCAGCATATACAGCTCCCACTGCAGCATTTACTGCTGCAAGCTCGTCCTCAGCTTGGAAGACTATACAGTCTCCATGACACCTCTCAGCAGCTCTTTCAAGTATGTCGCTAACTGGTGTTATTGGGTACCCTATGAATAGTTTGACTCCAGCTCTGATACCAGCCTCGACTATAGCCTCGTTAGAGCTTAGCAGCTCTCTCTTCATTCCACCTCCACCACGTATATGGCGAAGTCAGGGCATGTAAGTTCACAGTTCCTACAGCCTATACACCTACTTGGATCTCTAACCTCTGGAACTAGGTACCCCATCCTATTCCTCTTACTGCCTATATGGAGTACTCTTCTAGGGCATACGTGTACACAGAGTTGGCAGCCCTTACACCGATCAAGTATTATTACCGGCATGTATCTGGCCATTAAATCACCTCTTTAGGATGCTCTTCAACAGTTCTGGTACATCGTATGGTGTATTGGCAACTGGTATTCCTGCAGATTTTAGGGCTTTAACCTTAGACTCGTAGTCCCCTATACCCATGCTTATTATTGCTCCAGCATGCCCCATCCTCTTCCCTCTAGGTGCCGTCTTACCAGCTACATAAGCTACAATGGGTTTAGGATACCTTGTTTCAGCTACGTATCTTGCTAGTCTCTCCTCAGCATCACCACCTATCTCCCCAATGACTACAATTGCTTTAGTCTCTTCGTCGTAGCGGAACAATTCTAGAACGTCTATAAAGTCTAGTCCAGTTATTGGGTCACCACCAATACCTACAGCAGTGCTTTGGCCGAAACCCTCTCTTGAAAGCTTATCAGCAATCTCGTAGGTTAGTGTACCACTCCTAGAGACTACACCCACCTCCCCAGGTTTGAAGGCTTGTGCTGGCATTATTCCAACTTTAGCCTTACCAGGACTTATAACTCCAGGTGTGTTTGGTCCAACAATTATTGATCCTCGCAACTTCGCGTACTGTATAGCCTTCATCGTATCGTGTACTGGTATTCCCTCTGTTATCACTACTATGAGCTTTAAACCAGCATCTATAGCCTCGTATATCGCGTCTAAAGCGTATGGTGCTGGTACGAATATTATCGAGGTATTGGCTTCTGGGTGCTCTCTCACTGCTTCAGCAACACTATCGTATACTGGTACTCCGTGAACTCTTTGACCACCCTTGCCAGGTGTGACTCCAGCAACAATTCTAGTCCCGTACTCTATCATTAACCTAGTGTGAAAGCTTCCCTGACGCCCAGTAATACCTTGCACTACTACTCTAGTATTTTCATCAACTAGTATGGCCAAGATGACCCCCACAAGCTTTCTAGGCAGTAGGATACCTCGTGGTGGGATAGACTTAACCTCTACTCTCTCCTCAACA
>CAZTPV010000042.1:0-5401 GCA_964615085.1 uncultured Desulfurococcales archaeon | reverse complement strand
TGCTAGTATGCTATGAATTGACTTTATCCTATGGAACTGTCTAGCTAGCTTACATGGTAGTATTATCAATCTTGACTTGATACTAATACTCTATCACCTACCCTCCACGCTTTATATCCGCCGAGTGTGCAAGATCCTTTTACTCTAGCTAGTTTAGTTGCAATTAGAGCTGATAAAAACTTGGCTAGTGAGAGTGATAATAGTGAGTCCTCTAAAGGTGCATTAGCTGTATCTAATCCTTTGGAATAGATTGCTCTGAGGACGTGTAATGCTGTAGGGTGAAGTCCATCGTTCTGGATGAAGAGCTCCATTAGGATTCCACGAATAGTATCTATGATTTCATAGGGCTTTAAGTCTCCTCGACTATTAAGCTCTGATAGGAGGTTTAGAGCTGCCTTTTTTAGATTGTTTTTAGAATTTGCCTTACTCCTCCCTAGTGGCTTATAATCTTTGAATGCTATTAGGGGGGAGGCTAGTGCTTCGAGAAGGCTCATGCCGGGGATGGAGTAAGCTTTACCAAGTTTTGAGGCTGCTACCTCACCAACTGCATAGAGTTTACCCTTGACAAGCCCGTAATTAGCGTCTGTTAGAACTCCACCTAGAGATGCTATTGGTAGAAAGACTTGCTGAGCTTTCTCTATCCTCTGATACGGTGTTGCTTTACTGCTAACTAGGTTAAGCTGTACTGGATCCGGTTCTCCCTCTGGTAGTACAACTGGCCACCATACAACTTCATCGATATCAGCAAGTCTAAAGCCAGCGTCTAGGAGAGCTGTAAGACATACTACACCATACTGGTTAGGGGAGGGGGATCCAGGGATTATGGCTGCGTAGCCTCCTGAGGCTATTACAACGGTATCAGCTTCTACTACGACAATTTTTTCATGAAGATAGTCTACTAGGGTTACTATGACACGTCTATTGGGGTTCTCAACAAGCATCCTAGCTGCTATGAGGTAAGGTCTAAATTCAACGTTTAAACCTAAGAGTCTTGATGTAAGTACTTCAACGATAGCTCTACCTGTAGAGTCTCCTACGCGAATTATCCTAGGTACAGAGTGTCCTACAACACTTCTCTGGCTTATCCTACCATCCAGTCTACGAGTCCAACGTAGGCCTAGACTTTCAAGCCATAGTACTAGTACACGTGAGTAGTAGGCTACAAGCTTAGCTGCATCGCTATCAGCACCTAGTTTAACCATGTCATATTGGAACAATTCTATAGTATCACCTTCATCGTCGTGTAATGATGCTGCAAGACCTAGACTAGCTAGTGGAGTTGAACCACCATAGGGTGGTGGATGGCTTGAAACAACCATAATGTGTTCCGGATCAATGTGATTAGTCATGATGGCTGCTGATACTAGCCCCGCTGCGCCAGAGCCTATAATTACGACTTCACGCTCTAGCTCCTCGATCTCCATAATCTCCTAGCTCCATAGACTGTTAAATGTTAGTAGTAAATTGCTTTACTAATATCATTAACTATCCCCGTTAACATATAGCAAGGTTTAACTACATTCTTAGCCTCAAGTACTGAGATTAGTATTCTTAGAACCCAATAGGTTTGAGAGACTACTGTATCCCATGGATTATTGAGGCCAGGTACTACTTTAACATTAAAGCCTAAGCGTTTTAGCACATTAATTAACTCTGTGAATCTTTCACTGCTTCTTGAAGGTGCAAAGACTATCACAGTAGATTTAGGCTTTAGACCAAATACTGGAGCATGCATGAGCTGTTCTAAGGGTACATGTATACTTTGCATACACAATGTTTCATAGAGTTTTAAGGCCATGAAGTACGCTACTCCAAAGCTCTCTAAACTACCAGTAATAGCCAACTTCTCTAAGTCTAATGCTAGCTCTTCTACTAAGTTCTTGACTAGTCTTGGAGTATAGCCATCTACTAATCTCGATAAGGCTGTAAGCACTGCTAGCTGTCTAGCTGCGCCTACTCCTTCAGCTAACGAGCTATAGGTAAGCTTAACTATCATAGTTGAGTTCTTAGCTAAGGGCGAGCTTGTATCCGCTGTTATGGAGATAACTTTGCCTCCATTCCTAGCCCATAACTTAGCAGCTTCTACGAGGCTTTTAGTCCTCCCACTAACACTTATAGCAACAAGTTGATAGCCTTCACTAATGAGTTCACTAATAATTCTACCATGCTGTAGATCTATTGGATCCAAAACCATTGATTTAGGGGTTATGGAGGCTGCCGAGAGGGCTGCTGCATAGCTATCGCCTGCCCCAGAGAAAACGAGTTTATCGTATCCCAGCTCTAGGACAGTTTTTGCCTGCTCACTAACTATCTTATCCGCTATTGCTAGCTCCTTTCTGAGAGCTTCTACAAGCATCGTATCTTACACCATGCCTTTCTAGTAGCTCTAAAGCTTCCCTAATAATTTGATCCTCATCCTCCTTAGCTTCAACCAACTGGTAGGGTGAGTATCCTTGCTTTCTCTCACTCCTTGAGAGAACTGTCTTGACGAGTTTTATAGCTCGCCTTTGAGGGTGAGTTACTATGCTTATATAGGCTCTAGCTATAGCAGCTACTGTGGCTTCATGTAGTACTATATACTGGTCCTTAAACTCCACTAGGAGTCTAAGATGGTAGTGTCCCGGCGGAATGAAACCTATTATTTTTATAACATCCTCATTAGGATACAGTCTAAGAGGCTTCTCAACTATGATTACACCACCAAGAGAAAAAGATTGTGTTTGAGCTATTTCTTAGACTTATTGCTTATTCTGAGAGTATTCCTAGCTCCTTAAGGTAGTTTACCATGTTGTAGTAGGCTAGTATTCTTGACATGTTCTTCGAGCCTCTAGGGCCCGGCGACTTCATGAAGAACGCGTTAACTGGATAGGCTGTTCCAAACACCCCCTTATCTAGTAGTGCCTTGCTTATCCTTACAAGATCAACTAACAGTCCTGCGAGAGCTGGACTATCATTAATCCGCATGTTTATGACTATCTCATCCTCTAGACCATTGAAGGTCTTCCACCATATGTGCATGGCTACAAACTTCTTATCGCCTAGTGGTTCGAGGTAGCCGGTTGGCTTAATGTAGTGTGGGACTTCATAGCCTACTATGTCCTTGACTATACTACTCTTAGTACGCTCCTTCATGAGGTTTCTTTCAGGAACTGTTAATGCTAGGAAGTCAGTGTTACCACCAATATTGAATTGTGCTATCGACATTATCTTCCTACCTCTTTCAGCTAGATGTTCGAGTAGGTCTGCTGTAAGTGGTGTAGCTCCAGTAGCACCGTCATCTCCAAGCACTAGGCATGAGCGACTATTATACAAGCTTACAACAGCATCATCATTAGCTAAGGGTGATGGTATAGCATTGATGAATGCTACCTTATGTCCACTCCTCCTAGCATATTCAGCTACGATGTAAGCATATACATGGCTTGCACTAAGCTCATCTATTCTCTCGTTGGTTATAGCATTGATGTAGGCGTTTAGATCATTAAATGGTTTTGCAGGCTCTGTTGTAGCAACATTGATAACCACATCTGGCTTAAGCTCTTTAAGTTCATCGGTGAGCAGCTCTATAGCTCTTACCAGACTTCCGACCTGCTCTTCAAGACCTTTAGCATTGAATGGCAGACCTCGTAGACTACCTAGGTGAATACCCCTACGTACATAGATCTCTTTGAGGGTTCTTGGCACTGGTAGTATGTCGCCTAAATACTTTAAAGCTATATCATATAGGCTTCTACCAACTTTACTTTCATCAACATCGTAGGATGCAACAATCTCTATAGACTCTATGGGGTACGGTAACTTGTACTTAGCTAAAGGAACGCCATAGGGCTCTAATTCACCACTCTTTATACGCTCTAGGCCGACAGCAAAGTGTGTGGCAACGAGACCTTGCCCTATGATAACTACTCTAACACCCATTATATCACCCTACCGCAAGTGTTCAAGGAGGTGGGAGTAGGTTCTGCAAATGCATAGATTTAGGAGTGGTAGGGTCCTCTCTCTGTAGTAGCCTACTTAGAGTATTTAAACATATCGTAAAAAGGTTAATTTTTTGCTATGCATAAATAGAATCTATGATATACTATTATTGTAAATTTAAGATGATGGTAGAACGGTTACTCCATAAAGCCGCTTAGAACTTAAGTTTAGCTGAGCCTAGTAGAATCATAGTGGTGAGGTCTTTGACTAACGACATTGTTGTTGGACCATATATTGTTAAAAGGGATAGAAGGTACACGCGTACTGATGAGTGGGCAAAACTTAGTGAAGGTAATATAATCATTGTAGGTATAACGGATTATGCCCAGAAGAAGCTTAGGGATATTGTTGGCGTAGAATTACCTGAGAAGGGACGTAGAGTTTCAAGAGGCGAGGCTATAGCATCTGTTGAATCTGTAAAAGCTGTTGCTGACGTCTACTCACCAGTTACTGGAGTGGTTATTGATGTTAATGAATCCTTATATGATGAGCCTGAAAGGATTAACAGGGATCCTTATGGCGAGGGATGGATGTTCACACTTAAACCAGAGGACTTATCTGAGTTTAATAAGCTTCTAACACCTGAGGAGTATGCTGATCACATCCGTAAAAGGGAGAAAATATAGCTTACTGGCTTTGTGCTGAAGCTACAACTATTTGGCCCACTGGTATACCTCCATCGTTAGGTGGTATCTTTCTAGGGAGTAGTAGCTTGATATTGTTGCTGGATAGTATTTGTCTCACTCCCCTGATTATGTACGTGTTCACAGCGGCACCACCAGAGGCAAAGCAGTCTTTATCTGCATGTTCAAGCATTATCTCTCCAAGAGCTCTACCTAAGCCGTGTAAAATCGTTGAGGCGATATCGCTTACTCGTACCCTTTTAAGATTCTCAATGACCCAGTTTAGGAGTGAACACGTGTCAACTTCGAATATTCCACTAGAGGTCTTCCTTATAGGTGGTGTGTAGCCTAGATCTCTACCATTATCGGCTTTGGCTTCAAGCACTATTGCTGGCTCACCTTCATATGTCCTCTTGTAGCATAAGCCTAGTAGTGCACTAAAAGCGTCAAGAGTTCTACCCATACTTGAAGTTCGTGGTGTAGTAGGTTGACGACAAACATGATATGCTGTTATAGCCTCTTCTACGCCTCTAGGTAGGGCTGCATTAATAGCTTCTTCACCTACGATTTCCATTAATTCATCTATGCTCCATCCACACGAGTATAAGAGCCCTATTAGACTTCTAAATGGGTATAGTGTAGCTAGATCTCCCCCAGGTAGTGGGAATACATGAAGCCTCCCAACACGCTCATACGTAGAATATGATGCTACAAGTACTTCACCTCCCCATATAGTGTGGTCATCCCCGTATCCTACACCATCTATGGTTAAGACCACCCTCTCCTCACCCAGCTCAACA
>CAZTPV010000041.1:0-3035 GCA_964615085.1 uncultured Desulfurococcales archaeon | reverse complement strand
ACCTGGAGAGGTATCCATACCGCCAAGAGACCTCGATGAAGCTGCTAGGAGTATTAGAGACTATATTCTCCGTGAGACTGGTTCTAGAGTTGCTGTAGTCGTATGTGATACTGAAGCCTTCATAAGAGGATCCTTAGACATTGCGAGAGGCTCCTATGGTATAGAGCCTATTGATAGGTGCTTCGCCGATCTAGACATGTATGGTAAGCCAAAGTATGGTGGTATAGATGCTATAGTTCACGAGATTTGTGCTGCAGCAGCACTAGTGATGAGGCAGACGAGTAGAGGTGTACCAGTAGTTATTGTTAGAGGCTTAGAGTACGAGGAGTGCAACTGTGGTATGAGGAGTAGGCTAGGGCCTATAGACCCTAGGAGGAGTGCTCGCATCCTCTACGAGACTATAAAGCATACAGCTAGAGTGCTAGGTAGAGCTAGGATACTGAAACTAGCACTTTCACTACTACTAGCAGCACTAGCACCCTAAACCAGCTAGTGGGTTTCCTAGCCCACTCATCGTGGACTTATAAGCTTTTCCCTTAAATCCTATGACACACCCTTATCTCGTTCAAAGGCCTCCGCTAGCCTTAACGGCTGGTGTGGTATGGTATCCTCCTACGAGTTTAAGCTACGTGTTCGCGCACTCCTCATGGTACTAGTCCTCCTAGCAGCTTCAATATCTCTAGCACTACCTGTAGGAGTTGCTCAATCAATGCTCCAGCCAGAGAAGGTTTATGGTGATAAGATTAGAGAGCTACTAGCAGAAGCATACCTACACTGTAGTCCTCAGACTAAAGCATGCATAGGATGCCACCTCTCAGTAACACCTGGAATAGTCTACGACTGGCTTAGGAGCAAGCATGCATGGCACAAACCTGAGGACATATACAAGCTGTATGCTATGATAGGGTACAACAACCCGTACCTAGCACCAAAGTTTAGAGGCTACCCATACGTTGTGGGCTGCTATGAGTGTCATGGAATGTTTGCTGATCAGGAGAGGCCAGACATAATACAAGACCACTACGGCTATAGGATAGTGGTTATAGTGACACCTAAGGATTGTGCTCAATGCCACTACAAGGAGGCTGAAGAGCTTAGCTGGACTTGGCACGCCTTTGGAGCACTAAACACTTGGCTTAAGCCGTGGTACGCGAAGATAGTTAAGTACGCTAAGGAGACAGGGAAGTACTACATGCTGCCACCAGTCTACAATGAGACTGGGAGGAGTATGATAACATGGGAGTGGATTAAGGAGTACCTTAAGAAGATTGCCATGCATGAGTGGAACGACCCTGAAGTCAAGATGTTTGGGCTACCTATGGAGGACTTATTCAAGAATATTGTATCACCATTATACCCTGCTAGTGGAGTACTAGCCCACAATGTTACTGCTGGTGGGTTTGTAGCAGTATACAATGGCACAGAGTACCACTCGATAATGAGCCACCCACTCTTCAGCAACTCATACGTCTACTTCGCCTGCATGGCGTGCCACGGATCCCTAGTAATACCCTACAAGGTGACTAAGACTAAGGTCTACTACTGGGGCTGGCCAAACAATGGTGTAGGAAGAATAAACCCTGATGGTAGTCTTGGAGCTTGTACAGCATGCCATCCAAGACACAGCTTTAGTGTAGCCTATGCTAGGAAGCCGCAAACATGTCGTGAATGCCACTTAGGCTACGATCACCCACACTGGGAGATATATGAGGAGAGTAAGCATGGAGAGATAGAATCTATGACTGGTAAGTACTGGAACTGGGAGCACATGCCATGGAGGGTTGGAGTAGACTTCCTAACACCCACCTGCGCTACATGCCACATGTCAACCATAGCTACTCCTGATGGAACTATAGTCGTTAAGGGTACTCACGACCTTGAAGCAAGGCTGGTATGGGATAGCATGCACTTCTTCGCATTCCCTAGACCCAAGTGGCCTGATACAACACAGAACGCTATAATTAAGGGTGGTAGTCAGCTAACTGGTGCTGGCCTCTACGCACATCATGTTGCTGTTGAAGGGTTTAAGATAGTTCGTGGACCAGTTAAAGGCTTAGAGCTACCAAACATACCAATAGTGAAATTCTATGGAGAGCTAGCTAAGCGTAGAAGTATCATGGAGAAAGTCTGTAAGCTCTGCCATAGTAGTCAATGGGTTGACAACTACTTCATGATATATGATGCAAACCAGATAGACTACAATATTACTGCGCACTTCGCCTTTGAGCTACTAAAGTATGCTTGGAAGCTAGGAATCCAGGATCCAAAGAACAAGATAGACGAGTACATGGAGATCATGTGGTACTACATATGGCACCACGATGGTAGGAGGTGGCGTGCTGGAGCAGCAATGATGGGTCCAGACTTCGTCCACTGGTTTGGTATTGTTGATACGGTCATGGATAAGCTTGGGAGAATGATAGCATACTATGAGGCCATGGTGAAGATAATGAAGATTGAGGAGGAGATAGCAAACCTAACAGGATCAAGGCTTAAGGCTAAGATGGCTAGCTTGGAGAAGCAGTTAGCAGCATTAGAAGCTAGGGTAGCAGCTATGGAGGCTACTGTACCAGCGCTGAAGAGTAGCCTATCATCGCTAGAAGCTAAGTTTGACATGATAACGTCTAGGATAAGGGATATGCAGTATACAGCTAACATAGCGTTCACGAAAGCTGATGTAGCTAGGTTTAAGGCTGGTAAGGCTGAAGCTGTAGCTGAGAAGCTTGAAGCAAAGCTATCAAGCCTTGAGAAAGAGTATGAGAAGATACTATCCCTAACCAAGAAGCTTGAAGAGGCAGTTCAAGCGCTAGAGTCGAGCACCTCAAAGCTAAAGACTAGCATCATGAGTAAGCTATCGTCACTAGAGTCTAAGCTTGATAAGACAAGCAGTACTGCAAGTAAAGCCTACACAACAGCATCAACCCTATCATCAATCGTAGAGTCTCAGGAGCAGAAGATATCGAGGCTACAGGCATCCGCAGAGAAGGTGCTAGCTCTGAAGGGTACAGTCACACTACTAGTAGTGCTTGGAGCAG
>CAZTPV010000040.1:0-4241 GCA_964615085.1 uncultured Desulfurococcales archaeon | reverse complement strand
CGTAACCTGCTTGGGGAGCCTACTAGATCTAAGATACTTCTTAACCCATCAATGCTCGTCGTTAAGAAGAATGGTGTTGTCGAGATACCTATAGCTGAGGGCTGTCTTGGAGACTGTTCGTTCTGTATAACTAAGATTGCTAGAAGGAGAATTGATAGCCGGCCTATAAGATACGTTGTAGAGGCTGTAAAGAGAGCTGTAGCGCATGGTGCTGTAGAAATTAGGTTAGCAGCACAGGACGCGGCTGTCTATGGTGTAGATATTGCTGGTAAACGCCTACTACCAGAACTTATCAGAGCTGTTGTAGAGGTTGAGGGAGACTTCATGGTCCGCGTTGGCATGATGAGTCCTGATCAGCTCTACCCTATACTAGACGATGTGATAGATGCTATGAGGAGCCCAAAGGTGTACAAGTTCCTCCATATACCTGTCCAGAGCGGTGATGATAGAGTTCTCAAGATAATGAATCGTAGATACACTGTTGATGATGTAAGGTTAATTGTTAGAGAGGTTAGGAGAAAGCTTCCAGGAGTAACTATAGCTACGGATATAATTGTTGGGCATCCAGGGGAGGATGAGGAGGCGTTCAGGAACACCATAAGATTAGTTAAGGAGCTTAGATTTGAACGCATTCACGTAGCTCAGTATACTCCACGTCCGCGCACTTTATCAGCTGCATTACCTCAAGTACCGGATCCAGTCAAGAAGGCTAGAACTAAGACGCTCATGAGGATCATCGAGGAGATAGGGTTTGAAGAGCATAGGAGGCTTGTAGGCTCAAGGTGTAGAGTACTTGTGACTTGTAGGGGTGAGAGAGGTGGATGGGAAGCTAGAACATACAATTACATACAAGTGATACTCCCATATGCACCTAAGGGTGTTGGCTGGTATGAGGTAGAGATAAGAGCAGCCACATGGTATGATTTAAGGGGCGTAGTTCTTGATGCAGGCTAGTAAAGGCAAGCTCGTAGTTGCAAAAACTGTATCATCTATAGTAGAAGACCTTCTTGAGGAGGTGGAGGTTTTAGGAGTTGGGACAGGATCTACTGTAAAACTAGTCCTAGAATACCTAGCGCAGAGTAGGAAGGCATTAAACCTATTAAGATCCAAGACTATCATTGCGTCAAGCTATGATACGCTATACTTCCTAGAGTCAATGGGTGTTCATGCATCACTAACACTTCCAGCTAGGGAGATAGACTTGTACTTTGATGGGGCCGATGAAGTTAGTATTACTGATTGCAGTATGGTTAAGGGTAGAGGGGCTGCACTCCTACGTGAAAAGATTCTCGCGTATAACGCTAGGAATGTCATTATTGCTGTAGATGAGACTAAGGTTAGTAGAGTGCTTGGTGAAAAGGGTAAAGCTGTACCAGTTGAAGTCCTACCCTACGCCCTAAAAGCTGTAGAGAAGGTTATATCCTCATGGGGTGTTAAGTGTAGGGTTAGAACATGTGATTGCAAGGATGGACCCATAATAACTGATAGCTTTGGGGCTATTATCGATACTTGGCCGTGGCAGGTACTAAATTATACTGAATACGCTAAGAGGCTCAGAGAACTACCAGGAGTCATCGAACATGGCCTCTTCATAGGGTATGCTAATCTTATCGTGATAGGGTATAACGACGGGAGTATAGAGGTTATTAAGTGTAAGAGGAGTCGAAGCCGTGTATAAGGGACTTAGCGAGGCGATCCGAAGTCTACTAGATAGGCCTCCAGAGAAAGCTGTTGCTGCTATGAACCTACTGAAGGTGGTACTACTAACAAGAGTTCCAAACGATATATGGCTGGTTATTGGTGAGCATGCAGACTACATAGTTGTTCCCCTAAAGTTTTGTAGTTGTCCACATTACATGATATCCATGCTAACTGGGAGTATGGGTAAACCTTGTTATCATTTAATTGCTGTTGAACTAGCGAGAGATCTGAGGAGATACATAGACCTCTCAAAAGTATTGGATGCTGATACAGTTAACGCTATCGTGATTGAAGCCATCTATGAAGGTAGGTCTAGAACCCTTCGAAGAGTTCTTGAGAAGCATGTAGGAGAGTTTACCGCTACTACTTAATACCCTTACTAATAGGATCACCATAGGATGGTAGTGTGGTGAACTACTTGGAGGCTAACGAGCAAGCAATAATCTCTAGGATATCCGAGTTAAGGAGTGAGATTAAGGTGCTTAAGGAAGAGAGAGCAAGGGTTATTGAAGAGCTTAGAAGATTAAGGCAGGAGAGAAGAGGCTATGTCTCAAGAATTAGAGAGCTAAAAGACGAGCTTAAAAGATTGAGAGAGGAAAGGAGAACTCTTGTAAACCATGTTAGAGAGCTTAGGAGGCAACGTAGAGAGGCCATGGAGAAGCTTAGACACCTACTCTCAGAGCTTGAAGAAAAGAGGAGAATCGCAGCCTCATTAAAACCTTATGCGAGAAGGAGCATTACTGCTTTAAGAGCTCGTATAGAGGAGCTAGAATGGAGGCAGCAAACCGAAGTAATGAGCATTGAGGATGAGAAGGAGATTATTGAGCAGATTGCAAGACTTGAGGAGGAGCTTGAGAGAGTTATTCAAGCGAGAAAAGCATTGCAGGAATTAGCCGAGGCTAGAGCTGAACTAATTGGCTTAAGGCTTAGGATAAGAGACCTAAGTAGAGAGATTAATGAAACTAGTATGAGCATTGAGCTTAAGGATAAACGTATCAATGAGGTTAAGGAGGAGATAAATGACCTAAGCAGCAAGGTTAGTGAGATAGACAACCGTATTAATGAATTATCAACTAAGCTTAACGAACTTAATGGTAAGATTAGGGAGAAAGTTGAAGAGCTTAGAGGCCTTCAGGAGAGCTTGAGGAGGATGAGAGTTGAGGCAGAACGTAAGAGGATTATGGAGGTACTAGAGAAGAAGAGGAGAGAGGTAGAGGAGAAGCTAAGGAGGGGAGAGAGATTAACTCTTGACGAGCTAAGAATACTATATGGTGTACTAGAAGAGGAGGAGCAAGGTGGAAGCTAGAAGGATACTGGTACTAGCAGTAGATAGGGATGATGACTTAGGCCGAGCAGGTCTACACACACCCATTATTGGACGGAGAGCAGTCTTAAATGCTGCAATAAAGTATGCTGAGCTAAACCCTGAGGATGCTGATCTAAACGTATTATTTGCTGCTATTAAGCTAGTTGACGAGCTTAGAGAGAAGGGAGTGCAGGCCGATGTAGCCGTTGTTTCAGGGCATCCTACTGATAGTATTGAGGCTGATATGAGGATAAGGAATCAGACCCTAGATGCCTTAAGGAGGACTAGAACTAATGCAATAATCCTTGTAAGTGATGGAGCTGAGGACGAGCTTGTACTACCTATACTTCAGGGGCTAGCCCCTGTAGTGTCTGTCAAGAGAGTGATTGTTGAACAGCATAGGGGTGTGGAGGAAACATACATGCTCATAGCGAAATACATTAAGAAGGCTATTGAGGAGCCTAGGTATGCTAGACTATTCCTTGGTGTGCCTGGGCTAATTCTCATAGTATTTAGTGCTCTAGCACTCTTAGGGTTATTGTATCAAGCCATACTAGCAGGTCTACTTGTCTTAGGCATTACTATGGTTATTAGAGGCTTTAATCTTGAGCATAGGCTTATGGAGGTATTAAGAAGGACACCTGCATTGTTAATAGCATACATTGTTGCTGGGCTAGCACTTGCATCAGCCATAGCTCTTGCATACTATGAGTTTACGTTGCCTAATATACCTGAGCCTATAAGAATAGCGAGAGTACTTAAAGGAGTAGCTGAGCTAGGAACCTTCTCAGCATGGATAGTGTTGATAACACACGCAATAGCTAAGATAATATCAGGTAGCATGAGGATTGCGAAGGAGATTATTGGTTTAACAGCTAGTGGAGTACTATTATTCCTCATATCAATGCTTGCAAACGCTATACAAAAGTTTACAAGTGTTAGCCTGGCTACATTTATAGCTGCTATGCTTGAATCAAACTTCGTTATATATGCTCTTGCTGGCATAATTGGTGTTACTGTTGCTTGGAGGCTTGCAGTTGCACTTGAAAATCTCTTAGAAGAGAGGAAGGAGAAGAGCTAACGTCCAAACCTCCTCTCTCTACTCTGATAGTCTAAAAGAGCTTTTGCTAGCTCAAGCTCATCAAAGTCGGGCCATAGTGTCTTGGTAAAGTATAGTTCAGAGTAATGTATATGCCATAACAAGAAATTGCTTATCCTATGTTCTCCACCTGCA
>CAZTPV010000039.1:0-13783 GCA_964615085.1 uncultured Desulfurococcales archaeon | reverse complement strand
GTAGACCATGAGGCTGCTAACGCTATGTCATGGGTTATAAGCATTATCGTCATTCCATCCCTCCTAAGAGAGTCTAGAAGCTCCATGATCTGGTGCTGAACTATAACGTCTAGTGCTGTTGTAGGCTCATCAGCAACTAGGAGTTTAGGTTTAAGAGCTATAGCAGCTGCAATAGATACTCTCTGCCTCTGGCCACCACTAAGCTGGTGTGGGTATGCCTTCAACAGTCTTGGTGGTAGACCTAGCTTGGTGAAGAGCTCTTCAGCACGACTCCAAGCCTCATCCTCACTCACACCATGCTCAACCATAACCTCTACAACCTGATCTCCTACACGTCTAACAGGGTCGAGTGTTGTGAAGGGGTTCTGGAAGACCATTGAGACTAGCTCTCCACGGGCTCGTCTAAGCATCTCCCCTTTAAGCCTTGTGATGTCAACGCCGTCAACTACTACTCTACCTGCTACAATCCTACCTGGAGGTAGAACCATGTTTAGTACCGCGTAGCCTAGAGTAGTCTTACCAGAGCCACTCTCACCGACAACAGCTACCATTTCACCTCTACCAGCCTCTAGGAGTACATTGTCTACAGCGTAAACTATGCCTTTAAGAGTGTAATAGTATACTTTGAGCCCCTCAACTCTTAGAAGGCTCATAGAGTCTCCCTCCTAGTAAGCTCGCTCAACCCCTCCCCAAGAAGTGCAAAACCTGCTGCAAACAATGTTATCATGAGGCCTGGGAAGAATACAAGCCACCAGTAGCCCGACAATATGAACTCCTTGCCGTCGTAGAGGTCGAATCCCCAGTCTGGAGTCCCTGGTGGTACGGAGAGGCCTAGGAAGCTTAGTGCAGCCTCGGTGAGTACTGCATCAGCTGCTGCAAGGCTTAAGACTACTAGGACTGTTGGAAGCATGTTTGGTAGTATATGCTTAAACACTATCCTCCATGAGGGTATGCCTGCTGCTCGTGCAGCCTCAATAAACTCCATAGACTTTATTTTAAGGGTTTCACCACGAACCATCCTATAGAATGTTGGTATGTATACAACGGATATCGCTATAGCTGCATTGAGAGGGCTTGGGCCAAGAGCGACGGTTAAGGCTATGGCTAGTATTAGGCTTGGGAAAGCATATATGGAGTCCATAACCATGCTCAAACCCCTATCCAGGACACCGCCATGGTAGCCGCTGAAGAGGCCTAGGGGGACGCCGACAGCCATACTGATCCCAATAGCTAGGAATACAACCATACATGCAATCCTAGACCCATAGACAATACGGCTCCACATGTCTTGCCCAAGCCTGTTAGTGCCCATGAGGTGTTTAGGGCTTGGTGGTAGTAGCGGCTTATCACACATTGCTGTGGGGTTGTAGGGGGCTATGAAGGGTGCTAGTACAGCCATGAATACTATGAAGAGTATTATTGCTAGCCCAGTGGCTATGAGTCCACGTCCTCTCCTAACACCGATGATAGATACTACTCTCGCTACAACCCTACTAACAAGCCTACCAGCTTCAAGACCCATAGCTAGCACCTCAACCTAGTACCTTATCCTTGGGTCTAGTAGCGCGTAGAGGATGTCCACTAGGAGGCTTATCAAGCCAACAGCGAAGGCGAAGACAATGATCACAGCTTGTACTGCAGGGTAGTCCCTATTCGCTATAGCGTCTACAAGGTATGTTCCAATCCCAGGCCAGCTAAACGTTGTCTCAGTTAGGACTGCACCACCCATTAGTAGAGCTAGCTGTAGGCCAGCATAGGTTGCAACAGGTATTATAGCGTTACGGAATGCGTGGAGCTTGATTCTCCAATCCCTTACACCTCTAGCAGCATAGGCTCTAGAGAAGTCAGACTCTAGTGCGTGAACCATGCTATTCCTTAGAAGCCTAGTATAGGGTCCACTTAACACAATGCCTAGGGTTAGAGCGGGGAGCGCTAAGTGTTCTAGAGCACTAGTGAAGCCAGCTAGATTACCCTCTAGTAGCGTGTCGATAAGGTAGAACCCTGTAATAGTTCTAGGAGCTAGTCCTGGAGTTATCCTCCCACTTGATGGTAGTAGGTGGAGCCATACACTAAACACTAGCTGGAACATTAGGCCAAGCCATGGTATGAATAGAGTGTACGCTATAGCTCCAAAGACTCTACATCCAGTATCTAGTGGAGTATCATGCCTTGTTGCAGCAAGATAGCCTGTGCCAAGCCCAATAGCTAGTGCTACTAGTAGAGCAGCTATAGACAGCTCTATGGTTGCTGGAAGCCTCTCAATAATGTCCAAGACTATAGGCCTACCCTGAACAACCATACTAGTGCCGAAGTCGCCGTGTAAAACCCTCCAAAGATAGTCGAAGTACTGCACGTATAGTGGCTTGTCAAGCCCAAGCCTATGCTCTATAGCGTGTAGTTCTTCTGGTGGAATGCTCTTCGTCCCAAGCATCGCTATGATGGGGTTGCCTGGAAGCATCCTCAAGACTATGAAGACTATCGTGTAGAGTATGAGTACTGTTGGTATTATCAGTAGCGCTCTAATAGCAATGTACCTTAATAACCCCACTAGAAGCACACCTCAAACCTAGTACTATGTACTCGTCACAGACTTGAAACCTGCATGAATCCCACTAATTAGGGTTCCTATTATAATAGGCTTCGCTAGAGATTTAACCCTCCCACACCCTCATCACGAGAACCCAGTATAGAGCTGCTTAGGGTGCTTCATGATGCATCGTGGGAGACTAGTCGGGTTATCAGCTGGAGCAGCTGCAGCCATAGCCTTCATCATAGGCTTGATCATAGGCTTCGCAGTAGTCTACGCGATGAAGACTAGTAGTGTAGCAGCACCTAAGACCATTACAACACTCATCACAACAACCAAGACAGTGACCACAACGGTAACAAAGGCTGTCACCACGACAGCGGCAGCAGCACCAGCTACAACAACTACCACAACAGCGCCAGGGAAGTTCCTCACTGAGAGGATTGTGATAGGGACAACTGATAGGGTTACAGACCTTGATCCAGCAAGCGCCTACGACTTCTTCACCTGGGAGGTATTATCAAACATCATGGATGGACTTGTAAAGTATAAGCCTGGGACAGCAGAGATCGTACCAGCAATAGCCTATAAGTGGGAGGTTAAGGATGGTGGTAGGGTATGGATATTCTATCTTAGGAAGAACGTAAGGTTCTGTGATGGAACACCATTAACAGCTTACGATGTTGTACGTAGCATTAAGAGGGTTATGAGACTCCACGGGGACCCATCATGGCTTGTAACAAGCTTTGTTAAGGATGTAAAGGCGTTAGACAAGTATACTGTGGAGTTCATATTGAAGAAGCCTGTAAGCTTCTTCCTAGCACTAGTAGCAACACCACCATACTTCCCTGTAAGCCCCAAGTACCCTGACGATAGGATTGTGAGTGATGCTACTTGGGGTGGTGCAGGACCATACTGTATCAAGAAGTGGGTGAGGAACCAGATACTAATACTTGAAGCAAACCCCTACTACTACGGCCCCAAGCCCAAGACTAAGGAGATTGTGATAAGGTTCTTCCGTGACGCTTCAACAATGAGGATTGCGTTAGAGAGTGGCGAGATAGATATAGCGTGGAGGACTCTAAGACCAACAGACTACAAGGACTTAGCGAAGAACCCCAACTTCAAGGTCATAGCTGTACCAGGAAGCTTCATAAGATACATAGTCGTCAACGTCAAGATGAGCCCAACAAACAATAAGCTTGTAAGGCAGGCGATTGCAGCAGCGATATGCCGTGAGGAACTCAATAAGATAGTGTTTATGGGTGAGATGGAGCCACTCTACAGCCTAGTACCAATAGGGCTATGGAGCTATGAACCAGTCTTCAAGGAGAAGTATGGAGACTGTAACCTCAAGCTAGCAGTAAAGCTGCTTAAGGAGGCTGGCTACAGTAAGACACACAAGCTAAAGCTAGTGCTATGGTATACTCCAACACACTATGGTGATACTGAAGCTGATCTAGCACAGCTAATTAAGCAGCAGCTTGAGCGAACTGGGATGATTGAAGTCGAGATTAAGAGTCTTGAGTGGGCTAGCTTCGTAGCACAGTTAAGAAAGGGTACAATGATGCTAGCACTACTAGGATGGTACCCAGACTACCTAGACCCAGACGACTACCTAACACCATTCCTGCATAGCGGCTATAACAAGTGGACTGGTACAGGGTATAGTAACCCCAAGGTCGACAAGCTTCTAGATGAGGCTGAGACGATAGTCAATAAGGAGAAGAGAGCAGAGATCTACCGTGAGGTGCAGAAGATACTAGCTGAAGACGTGCCATTCATACCACTACTGCAGGGTAAGCTGTTCATAGTTGTGAGGAAGGATGTAAAGGGAGTCATGCTGGGACCAACAATGCTACTCCCATACTACACGATATACAAGAGCTAGTAGGCGTGATTCAACACGATAGGCTGTTAGACACGCACCTAGTTATGCTTTTTTCCCTCTAGGCCATCGCACCACCTACCTGGTGTCTAGTTGAGCGGTATTAGGGAGTTTAAGGCTAGTAGGAAGCTTGTGAAGATATACTGGCTGTACTATTTATGGTACCTTGTACCAGCAGTTATAACGGTAGCCGTGGTGTCAGCCTATAGTGCTCTAGCTGGACTAGTACTAGCCGTAACCTGTATCGTCATACCAACAGCTGTTATAGCCATCTGGATACCGAGGTTCTACAACTCAATATCCTTCAAGCTTGAGAAGGACCACGCATATGCTAGGTATGGAGTGTGGTGGGTGAAGGAGAAGAGAGTACCATACAACCTTGTTGCAGAGGTGAGGCTGAGACAGGGGCCAGTACAGAGGAAGCTAGGATTAGCATGCGTAGACCTCTACACACCAGCTACTGGTACTACAAGGCCAGAGCTAACATTCTTCCAGCTAGACTATAGTGAGGCTGTAAGTGTTGCAGAGGAGGCTAGGAGGCGCGTGGGGATACTAACCTCTAGGGAGAGGAGGATCATAGAGGAGGAGATTCTCAGTGAGCTAAGGAGGATAAGGAGTATCCTAGAGGAGAGCCTAAAGAAGCCTAGGGAGGAGGGGGAGAGGTGAGAGTAGGAGTAGTGCTTCAGCCTAATCCCACTCCTAGATAGCCTAATCTAGGAGTGTGCTAGACACTCTTAATACCTAGGGCTGAGCGTCTTGACGGACTTAGGGCTTATTGATTCAGCTCTACTAGTAGCTATAGCTAATGGTGTTAACAGCCTTAAATCCCTATGCCACGTGCTTTCAGGGTTTAGTGAGGATGTTGTTCGAAGGCACCTGGAGAGCTTAGAGTCGAAGGGTCTTGTGAAGCGTAGGGTTAAGGGGCTAATCTTCAAGAGGGAGGTCTACGAGCTTACTGAGGAGGGTTCTAGGATGCTTGAAGAAGCGTACTCTAAGCTTAGAGAGGCTGCTGAGAAGCTTAAGAGAGTTGCAGAGAGAGCTGACCATGAGCGTGAGGGGCCAGAGGCTTTAAAGAGAGCTCTAAGAGAGGCTGGATTAGGGCTTGACGTACTACCTTTAGTACAGTTAATGGCTCTACTAGGCCTCCTAGACGTGTTCCTACTACCATTATTCCTAGACTTCTTCGACCCCTCAATGCTTGGTGGCTATGAGCACTGGGTGTAGTATTAGTCTCTCCTACAGGCGCGTGTGAGAGGGTATGTTGGTTGTTTACCCTCAACCAGTACTTTCTTAAGCTCCTCTAGTAGCCATCTTGCTGTCTCCTCCATAGCCCTCCTCGTATAGCCTCCAATATGTGGTGATAGTATTACCTGCTCCATCCCTACTAGAGGGTGGTTTGGTGGTAGTGGCTCCTCCTCGTAGACGTCTAGTGCTGCTCCCCTAACCCACCCCTCCCTAATAGCCTTGATCAGTGCCTGGGTGTCTACAACCTGTCCACGAGAGACGTTTACAAGGTATCCTCCACGCATTCTTGATAGTAGGTTTTCTCCAATAAGCCTCCTAGTCTCCTCCGTTAACGCTACTGAGACGAAGACTATATCACTACTACTGAATAGTTCCTCGAGGCTAGTCCATCTTAGTGGTAGGATTCTCTCAACCTCTGGCTTCCTCCTACGACTCCAGTAGAGTATTGGTGTTGATGCTCCAAGACAGTATGCTAGGCGTGCGATCCTAGACCCTATCCTACCTAGACCCACGATACCTACTCTAGAGCCTATCATGGTGTCTGCTAGGAGCTCTCTTGGAGGTATACTCTTCCACCCACCACTCCTAACAAGCTTGTCTCCAGCAACAACCCTTCTTAGTAGAGCTAGTGCTAGTGCTATAGCGTGTTCAGCTACAGCATCAGCTATGTGGTCTGGGTGGTTCCAAACACAAACACCCTGATCCTCAAGGTATTCTAGGTCTAGATTGTCTACACCACTACCGAAGACTGCTAGGAATCTAGCACCACTACACTCTAGTAGCCTCTTAACCTCACTCCAGCTCATAGCTGGTGGGACTACTAGTGCTTCTGCAGGTCCACAACTACCATTAACAGCGTAGCCATAGTACTCTATGCCGATCCTCTCAAGCTCTCTAAGAAACCATGATGGGAGCTTAACAGCTAGGACGACTCTAGGTCTACTCATACGCTATCCACCTAGAGTCTAGGGGCAACGAAGACTACTACATCGTTTACATTCGTTCCGGTAGGCCCTGTTATAACGCTCCTCTTAAGCTTGAAGAATAGTGTGAATGTATCGTGTTTCTCAAGGTGCTTGTAGGGGTCTAGTCCAGCGCTATAAGCTTCGTCAACAAGCTTGTGGTCTGCTATAGCTCCTGCAGCAGGGCTATTACCGTCAATACCATCAGTGCCCGCGCATAGGACGTAGTACTCATCTGCTTTAAGCTCCTTAAGCGTTAACGCCATGGATAAGCATAGCTCTTGGCACCTACCACCAACACCCCTCTCACCACTAAGAGTTACAGTAGTCTCTCCACCAGCAATCACTGTGAAGGGCCTCTCAATCCCCCAGTGCCCCCTCAAAGCTGAAGCCATTACGCCTGCTAGTAGCTTACCAGCCTCTCTAGCCTCACCCTGAACCATGTCTGTTAGTATGAAGGGCTGAAAGCCTATACCACTAAGCCTTCTAGCAAAGGATTCTAGTGCATCACGGTTCCTAAGTATGATCCTAGTAGCCATTATGTAGTTGCTAGCCTCACTTGGACTAAGCGTTCCTGGCACCTCACCCCTACAGCCAGCCTCAATGAACCCTCTAACTCTATCCCCAAGCCTACTCCAGACACCCCTACTGACAAGAACTCTACGAGCATCACTAAAGGTGTGCTCGTCTGGTAGTGTTGGGCCAGAGGCAACCATTGTAGGGTCGTCGCCAACAACATCACTTACCACTAGGTTGACTATAGTTCTTGCCCTCATCCTCCTCAGGAGCTTACCACCCTTAATAGCTGATAAGTGCTTCCTAACAATGTTGAGCTCGTGTATAGATGCTCCAGCCTCCATGAGCAACCTCGTAGCCTCAACAACGTCTTCAAGCTCAAGACCATCCTCTGGAACCTCTACAAGTGATGAGCCACCACCAGATACCAGTGCTACAACTACACTACTAGCATCAAGCTTTGAGACGTAGTCTAAAAGCTCTAGGCCAGCCTTGAGACTAGACTCGTCGGGTAGTGGGTGGCTAGACTCTAGGATCCTTACTGGCCCAACGCTAGCAGGGTAGTCTCCATAGCCCCTAGGAACTACTATTAAGCCTCCACAAACCCTCTCTAAGCCAATGGAGTCTACAAGGCCTAAAAGCATCTTGTATGCAGCCTTACCAAAGCCTATAACATGAACACACTTCTCTGGTACTGGTATAGGCTCGTAGCCGGGAACAACAAGCTTGTCATCCTTAAGCCTAATAGTCTTTGAAACCCTACTCTTAGGGTCTAGATCCTCAACTAGCACCTCGTGGAAGACTCTTACAAGCATAACGTAGCAGTCTCCGTAGAAGTACAAGGCCTAGGTGCACCCACAAGATAATAGAGGCTAGCCGTAATAGCTTATACACTTAGAGGAATAGCTTGATGGAGAACGGGAAGCATAAGAGGGGAGGGGATGAGGAGCCAGCCTGGTTACGCGAAGAAGAGTGAGCGTAACCCCCCTTCACCGACCCGTAAGCTATTGAGGCTCTAGGAGGCTAAACCACTAGTAGGGGCTGTGAAGAGTTTCAGGCCTCTGAGGAGCTGATGAGGCGGTTATTCCCCCTGAGCCCCTATAATCCTTACAACATCCTCTACAAGCTCGTTGTCGAGCTTAACTCCGTGTATGATCATAGTCTCCTCGACAGCCTCCTTAACACTCCCAGTAGCTGCTATGGCTACGGGGAGAGTCCCAGTGTACGGGTGGTTATCCCTCATGAGAGCTATTCTAGCGCCTTCACTACCACCCTTATAGTATAGCCAGACTGGGTGCAATATCCCCCTAACTCTAGTGTATGGCTTATACTCGTAGACTCCTTTGACAACCATCTTGGTCCTCTCAGTACTCCTCTCAAGCCCTCTAGACACTAGCCTCTTAACCACCTCAGTAGCCTCGTGCCACGGCTCGATAAGCGTTATACTCTTATACCACTCCTCCATGAGGCTAACCGCGTTGTCAACTCTATCCAGTAGTATTTTGGCTGTTGAAGCTACTGCAATCGCTATTAGGGCAAGCCTCTCTGGTGAGAGCTTGTCTGGAGTGTCAAGGCTTGTATGATAGTATTTGTCTGGCCACTCATTGACGAGGCTTGCAGGTATACTGTATGATAGGAGTATGTCGTGGTCACTACCATAAGTGTATGGTGTAACGTTGAATGGTGTTGATGGATACCTTGTAGCACCACGAAACACTGTTGTATCAGCTACTGTGAGGTAGAGAGCTCTATGTAGTAGTGGGTCTAGAGGTGATGGTAGAGTGTAGAGGCTGTGTACTAGTAGTAGGCTACCACCAGTAATACTGAGGTTTGCACCAACCATGTCAAGGCTTACACCAGCGATAACCGTTGAGGGGTTAACAACCTTCTTCCACAAGGCCATACTGGTACCAGTATGCTCTGGAACTAACAGTATGTCCACACCACCATTAAGCTTAGACGATGCTAGTAGTCTTGCAACCTCAACTGCAACAGCCACGCCACTAGCATTATCATGGGCTCCAGGCTTAGGATGACATATGTGAGCTACAATGAGTACTCGTGGTGAGCTATCACCAACACTAATCCTAACTATAGGGGTTACTGGCTCGTGGAACTCAGTGTCAGACACTATCTTGACGCGGAGGCCATCAATGTCCATTGCCTTACCGTACTCTAGGCTTAGTGCTGGTACAAGTCTAACCCTCGTGAACGCTGGTGGGAAGATACCATAGTATCTTACGCCAGGCCCCCTATGAGTCATTATTACTCCGTGAGCTCCAGACCATAGTGCTCTCCAGTAGTCGTGTGAAAGAACTATAACTCCATCACAGTCGCTAGGGATCCTAGAGTATTTAGACCATAGGCAGACCCTACCCTCAAACACTCCTCTAGGATTGTGAGCTGGAGAGTACAGTAGGTTCTGGCTAGCTGAAGCTATTAGCTTCCAAGCACCACGCTCCTCAACATAGGCTTCAAGCCCTCTAATCCTCCAGCCTAGTGGCTCGTAGAAGCCATGCTCCTCGTGAAGACCCTCAACACCCCTATAGACGTGGAGCTTTACATCCAATCCACTAGCAGCTAGGTCTTCAACAACCTGTTTACATGCTTCGAGAAGCTCACTACTAGACTGTATGCGATGGTACTTAGCTAGCTTAATAACCGTATTGAGTATTCTGAGAGGGCTAACCTTAGAGGCGTAGTCCTTAAGCGTAGACTGCAGCTCTAAGGCCATAACCTAACGCCAAAACATGTTAGGGGTTTTAGAGGGGTTTAGTAAGCTTCTCCCATATATGCCTCTTCTTAAGCTCCTCGAGAAGCTGGTCTACAGGCATTATCTGGTAGGTTATAGTGTGTATAGTCCCCCTCATCAACAGGTTTACTAGTGCTGCTGAGAGGGTCTTCTCGTCTGGAGCCTCAACAATATTCATGAAGTCGTAGTCGCCCATGACGAAGTATTGTTGGAGAACCTTAACACCCATCTCCTCAAGCTCACGGTTGACCTCTTTAAGCCTCTCAGGGTTCTCAAATAGGCTTCTAGCACCCTTATCAGTTAGCTTAGAGAATATGACGTAGAGGGGCATACGCTCAACCCATACCCTATAAGCCTATGAGACGGGATATATAACCAGATTGCTTAGAGCTAGAACACAATAGTTTGAGGGGGATGAGGGACTATTGATAGGGGTTTTCACGTCAAGGGATAAGCTGGGTAAGAGAGTGATAATAGTGTTTAGGGGCTTGCCATGCAGCTGGGGTAGGTGCAGGTTTTGTGGGTTTCAGGTAGAGCAGACTACAAGTCTTAGGATAGTCTTGAGTGAGGCTAGAAGGCTAGTAGAGGAGGCTAGAAGGATTATAGAGAGGGAGGGCTGCAATAGAATCACAGTGTTTAATGGTGGTAGTTTTAGCGAGCTACCCTTAGACGTTGTCCTCGAGCTCTCAAAGATAACTAGAGGCCTCATCGTCGATATCGAGGAGAGACCAGAGTTCCTAGACCTGGATAAGATAAGGAGGATTCTAGGAATACTTGAGCCTATGAAGCTAGTAGTTAGAGTTGGGCTAGAGGTTGCTAGTGAGGAGAAGAGGAACAAGCTACTAGGCAAGGGTATTAGTGATGAGGAGGTTGAAAGACTTATAGACTTAAGGCTTAAGGCTAGAATTGAAGGCCTACCTGTAGAGTTCATAGCATACGTGCTCTTCAGCTACCCTGGGATACTCGAGGAGGAGGTTATGAGGTCAGTAGACTACTTCAACAAGGTCTTCGACGGCGTTATAGCGATTAGGTATAGGAGGCTCGTGCCATGGATACCTGTAGAGGCTCCAGTATCAAGCCAGCTAGCATCATGGCTTGAGGAGAACACGTTGATGGTTGACTGGACTACTGGTGAGGAGTGGAGTATAGGGGTTGAGGGGGAGGGTCAGGCGCCACGGTTATCCTCATAACCTGTTGTTCAGGGGGGCAAGTCTTCTTCATCCCCCTTTAGGGTATTACTAGGGGTACTACTATGACCAATTGTTTACAATGATCATGGCTAGTATAGGCTTCTATAATCCTCCACGATAGTAGTGGATGTTACGCCACCCTTTTCATGTTTGTGTCGTAGCAACTTCTACTACCTGGTAGACGTGGCTACTAGGTTTAAGGTACTAGCACGTGAAGGTGTTCTAGTAGTGGAGCCGAAGAAGCGGTATAAGCTACTCACTAAGAGTGGTGTATTCAGGATCGTAGTCATACTCTACGAGCATGGGCCTATGCCAGTACACCAGCTTACAAGGTATGGTATTGGGGCTGGCACAGCCTATAGAGCTTCTAGAGAGGCAGCACTACTAGGGTTTGTTAGACTATACGAGTGTGGTTCAAGCATGTGTGTTGAGCTTACAGAGCGTGGTAGGAGAGCTGCAGAACTATTATCAGAGCTCCTAAACCTTATGATCAACGGTTATAGTGGCTAGCTAGCCTCTAAGTGTAGTAGGCCAGGCCCCTTAACAACCTCTAGGGCTTTAAGCCCTCTAACAACCTCTCCATCATGTGTTATAGCTGCTGCTCCTACAGCAACACCATCCTCAAGCTCTATAGCTGCAATAGCTGTTGGAGATACTATGTAGGCTACGCCAAAGAGCCTCCTACGTACAGCAATCCTCTCAAGAGCCTTAACTGGTGATACTACTCGAATACCGTGGTGGGCTTCGTGAAGCTTCTCACTAAGAAACTTCTTTAGCTTGTTTAAAGCCTCCTCATCGTATGGGAGCTCCTCTTCACGCCTCCTAGTCATAGTCTCCACCCAGTAGCCTACTTACTATACCCTTAACACCATAGTTCTAGTGTAGGGGGTAGTGTTGCTCAGCTATTACCCGAGTACTATTAGGGTTCAGAGAGCTTGTGGTAGGATAGTGTACTACTGGGGTGATACCTACTACGATGCATGTGTTACAGTGGATGGTGTAGTGTCTAGGAGGCTTGGGGAAGAGCCATTCTACCATGTGCTGGTAGAGCCTCTCTCAGACTGTCATAGCCATGTACTAGACTACGCTATAGCTGAGATGGGTGAGGATCTTAGCCTAAAAGACCTAGTCTCCAGGAGTGTGGGGTTGAAGTATAGAGCTCTAGCAGGCATGGATCCTAGAGTGGTTGCTGAGAGGCTTACTAGAACACCAAAACTACACTCAATGGCTAGAGTATACCTTGAGCTATGGCCTAGGAGTAGAGAGCTCCTAGGAGCTGTTAGGAGTGTTGCTAGACAAGTCATAGTCTATGTTCAGCCTGTAGAGATGAGTGTTAGAGTGCTAGTAGAAGCTCTTAGGAGTGGTCTAGGCATTGGACTAGACACCGTCTATGACCTAGGCTCTTCAGATGCTAGGAGAGTCTCTAGTGAAGCTGCTCCCGGTATGATACAAGTCCACGTGTCTGAGACTCGTAGCCTAGCAGAAGCTAGAGACTACGAGAGGCTAGAAGACTATAAGGGCTGTATAGCTGTACACGCTAACTACCTGCCAGCTGGTGAGGAGTGGAGGCTACTAGACTACTGCTCTGGCCTAGTGGTATGCCCCTCATCAGAGCTCATGTTCTCTGGGAGGCTTATAGACGCTAGGATACTGTCTAGGCTCTATGAGGAGGGGCTCCCCATAGCTCTTGGAGTAGACAACTACGCTTGGAACCCTGTAAGCATACTTGCACAAGCATCACTAGCGTACATGGTGTTTAGACCCTACTTTCCAAAGCCTAGGGAGGAGCTTGCAAGAATGCTATTCGAGGCTATAACAACATCGTGTTGGAGGATGCCTCCCTCAAGGAAGCCGGAGAGGGGGAGGGCTCTCATCGGCTTAAAGCTACCAGAAGTCATGTGGTCTAGTAGCCCACTAGTAACCATTGTTAAGAGGGGAGCCTATGCAGCCTACACAGTACTGGAGGTGGCTTAGCTAGTGCCAGTCATAGTCTTTGAGAAGGCATCTCAAGTGGCTAGGATAGTTGCCCAGTTCAGAGAGAGGCTTATAGGGTTTAGAGACTCCTTCACAAACCCTAAGTACTACCCCCCTAAGGATGCTGACCCAGCTACCGTAGCATCGTACTTCCTAGTCATGGTTGCCATGGATCATAGGCTCTCAAGGCCTGGAAAACCCTACGAGGCTACTATTGGTGGTGAGAGGCTTCATGGAGCAGACCTACTATACAGGCTTGGTAGGATTAAGCTCATGGAGGACCCAGAGTTCTTTACAGCGTCAAGACTCGAGAAGGTGGGGGCTAGAGATGTTCTTGAATGGCTATGTGTAGGTAGTGTATGCCCACCAGACCCAGAGGTTAGAGCAGCAATACTAAGAGACTTAGGCTACAAGCTTAGAACGCTATACGCCTCAAACCCCCTGAAGATCATTGAGGAGGCTAGAGGGAGGCTCTATGGTAGTCCTCAGGAGCCTGGACTAGTAGACCTGCTTAAACCCTTCATAGCATACAACGACCCAGTGGACAAGAAGCCAATGCTACTAGCTAAGTTCCTAGCTGGTAGAGGGCTCTTCAAGCCAGTAGACCCAAGCCAGCTAAGAGTACCAGTCGACAACCACGTTACAAGGATAGCTCTAAGGCTTGGGATAGTCGTTCTCGAGGATAGGCTTCAAGAGAAGCTCGTTAGAGGAGAAGAGTATAGTGCTTGG
>CAZTPV010000038.1:0-3056 GCA_964615085.1 uncultured Desulfurococcales archaeon | reverse complement strand
GTTGAGAACTATTACAATAAGCCTTGGAACCTCAACATAGAAGAGGAGTTGAGCCGAGCAGGAATAAGATGCATCTTAAGCTACGGAAGCCAGCAAATAGGTGAACTTAGGATACTCGGTAAGGGATGGAGTAGCATTGTTGCCTTAGCAGACCATTACAGTGGTAGAATTGTAGCAGTAAAGATCCTAGCACCTAAAACTCGGAGGAGAAGCCTAGCATGGGAAGCTGTAATTTTATCTCTAGCAGCTCTCTACAATATAGCTCCAAAACCCCTTTACTTATCACATAAACTTATAGTAATGGAGTTCATTAAAGGTCCAACCCTATCAACTTTTAAACCCCAAGACAGGTTTGAAGCTTGCATTGTGCTAAGAAGGTTATTCTGGAAAGTATATCTTCTTGACAAGATGGGAATAAGCCATAACGAATTATCAAGACCATATAAACAAGTGGTCATAGATGAAGATAGATTAGAACCGTATATTATAGACTATGAGTCTTCAACAATCAAAGAGAAACCTAACAATTTAACTAAGCTGTACGGTGGCCTAATAAGACTGTCCTGGGTTAGAAACATACTAGAAGGAGTATCTAGTTCGAATACTACTGCCCTATTAAGAAGATACAAACATTCACCAAACCTAGACGTACTAGAGGATTTACTAGGAGGTGTACTAAAATGCTAGAACATAATTTATGCTTAGAGTTAGCGTTAAGACTAAAGCCAGAAGAGAAGAAGAAAATCCTACAAGTGGTCATGCAACATGGTTATGGGACTAAGGAGATAGCTAAAATGGTTGGTGTATCGCCCTCAGCAGTATCGAGATACATCTCGTGAACTCTTTCCCCACCCGCCGAGAGAATTTGCCGACTCGCTGAAACAGTAGAACAATCCATAAGCGTAGAGATCTACAAGATAATGATAAGCTTAGTTTGGTCAACTATATCGAAGGTCTTAAAAGCACTCATAAGAGTAGAGCCAGAATTTCACAGTGTTGCTGAGGCCATAGCCGATGAAGTATCATCTATACTACTTGAGGCTAGACGGAGAAGGGTAAGAAGTGAAGGAGTCTCATAAGCAGATGGCTTTAGAGGAGAATGGTGGGCCCGCGGGGATTTGAACCCCGGACCTCCGCCGTGTCAGGGCGGCGTCCTAACCAGGCTAGACGACGGGCCCACCCGCAGAGCCCATATTCTTTACATACCATTATTGTAGAGTAGGGGTAAATAGGTTACGGTTAAACACTCTTACTCTTTCTCCTCAACAACTATTCCTTCAGCTTTCATAGGCTTTATGGACTCGCATCTCTCAATACGTTGGGGTATAAATAACGTCCTAAACTGCCTATATCTAAGCACTCCTTCAAGTCTGCAGGAACCAATACTTATCCTCAAGTACCCATAGGGTGATCCTAGCTTAGAGACTTCAATGCATGCATTACCACTACATTTACGAAAAACCAGCGATGGTGGATCAATTATTTCTCCCCAAACACGCCTCTCTATAACTATTTGATGATCCTCATCAAGTTTAGCTAGAGCCCATAGGAGTCCCGACGCTAATCTCTCTATGGTCTTTAACTCCATTCTACCCCCCATGCATGATTCTTAAGACACTAGTTAGAGGGCTTTAAAAGCAATATACTCACAACATGATATCGCTACATCCCTCTACATTACAATTGGACACCATATTCCAACCACGTAGCTAATGCTTATAAGCTCAGGTAAGAGCTTAAATATCATCTAATAATGGAGTAGCCTCCCAGTGCGGGGGTGCCCGAGCCAGGTCAAAGGGGTCGGGCTGAGGACCCGATGGCGTAGGCCTGCGTGGGTTCAAATCCCACCCCCCGCACCACATTAATGCTTCTTCTGTTCGTGGCGCTCACGTCTTACAGTACTAACGGAATTGCGTGTACCCTCTATCTCCTGGCATCTTGGGAGGATATGTGACGCCTATCAGACCTAGATTCCTCGGCTACATGGTAGTAGTGCATGTGTTTCATACTCCCTCCCTCTACTAGCTGGAATCCACTAAGTGTTGAATACTATTTACCCTGCTTCATTTGATCTGTTGTTGGGCATAGCTCATGGAGTTGTTCCTACCTTCAACACCTAGTGCAATAATGCTCTTCATAACTCTTTCCTACGGCCTAACGGTAATTCTATTTGTGTTATGGAGACTGTTTTTCGCTGATAAGACACCGAGTAAGGAATCATCTGAGGCTAAGGTTTTGGTATCTCCTCCTCTTAGTGCTGTAATGGTATTAGCTATGTTCATGCCTCTTCTATCGCTGTACCTGTTATCGCTGGTCTATCATAGGATACAGGATTTCATGGAGTTTGTGTTTGCGTGGCTCCGGTTAGATATGAGGTCTCTTGTGGTGTTCCTGTTAGCACCTATACCGCCGATAGCGGCTCTCATCATATACGTAGAGGTTGTTAGGGCTATGGACATGCTAAAGGTGGAGGTTCTTGAGCGGATGATTGGGTGTAGGAGCCTTGCCTCGGTGAGAGCACTCAGGCTGTTGGGCATGGGTTACGCTGCTGGGGTTACTGCTAACGCTCTTGTGGCTGTAGGTGAGGAGATGGGTTGGAGAGCATACCTAACACCCTCGCTAGCTAGCCGTGTTGGGCTTCTCATAGCGGTAGTCATTGTAGGAGTTGTATGGGGTTTATGGCATACACCTCTCGTCCTCTCAATAAGGAGCCTCATAGAGAAGCTCTTTCCATGGGCCTCAACTAAGCTCGTGATAATGAACTATGTGGTCTCGTGTACTATCCTCTCATACCCGCTGTACCTCCTGCTGGCATCCTCTAGGAGCGTCTTACCTCCAGCCGCGTTTCATGGGACTATGAATGCTCTCTGGCAAATCCCGCAATTCGTGACAGGGATCAGTGACAAGCACAGGTATAGGGATATGGCTAAGGCCGCACTCGCGTCGATTATCGCGTGGAGCATAGCATTACTAGTCACTCTGGTGCTAGTGCGATTAGTTAGTGTCTAGTCTGGCTTCTACCCTAAGGACTCTTGTAGCCAGTTAACGGAGGCAGA
>CAZTPV010000037.1:0-3011 GCA_964615085.1 uncultured Desulfurococcales archaeon | reverse complement strand
CGTTGATGGTAGCATCAACTATCCTACCATTAACTATGACTTGTAGTCCTGCGGTAGCACCACGTATGATCCTAACAGTGCCTCGAGGCTTTTCAATAAGTATTCCGTGCTCTGCTAGTAGGTTTTTAACCTCAAGGTACTGTTCTAAAGGATCCTCTTCGAGACTAACAACGATGATTAACGCATCAGCATTCCTAGCTAATCCTACAACTCTGTTAATGTATTGGGGTGCGCTTCTCGTTAAGGGTGGTGAATCTACTAGCTGGAAGTATATGTCCTTGTATCGCAGCATACCTGGCACGGGTGTTGTTGTTGTGAAGGGGTAGTCAGCTATCCTAGTTTTTGCCCCAGTAAGCTTAGCAACGATGCTACTCTTGCCAGTGTTGGGAGGACCTATAACCACTATTTGGGCTGCTCCCTCCTTCTCAACGAATATCTTTGGTCCTCTACCTCCCCTACGCTGCCTCCTCCTAGATTCAAGCTCCTCTCTAAGCTCAGCTAGCCTTCTACGCGCCCAGTATAGTAGGTTTTCTGTCCCTTTATGTTTAGGCACTACAGATAAGAATTCTTCAAGAGCTCTAATCTTCTCCTCAATACTCTTAGCCTCACTGTACCTTGCTAGCTTGGCTTTTGCTTCTGGAGGCAAGTTAGTAACCATAACTGTGATCACCCACCATTACTATCTCTGCCTAGAGAAGCCCCATAGATTACTGCTAGTTGTAGTATCGTATCAGTTTTTTAGCATCACACTCTAGAGCCCTCTCTAGGAGTAGGTGGATATGCCGCGAAGAAGAACTAAGCTCTTATGGGCTATAATGGCGGTCTTCGTAGTTGTCATATTTGTGCTACCAGTACTCATATACCTAGTCCCACGACATGTCCCAGGTAAATCATTCACCTATGAGATCTATGGTGCATCCCTAAGTCTTCTAGGTTTAGCCCATAACCTAACTAAGCTCTATGGTGAGAAAAGAGTTCATGTACACTTCATGCTCTCAGCAGACGAGTTTGCATGCTATATCCTATCACTACTCAGGCTGGTTCCAAGAAGCCTTGTAACGGTTAAGAGGCTGATTAGCTACCCAATAGTAGTCGTATATGATCATGGAAACCCTAGAGGCGTATTCCTTGGCCTTTCTAGCTCACGAGAGTACATACTCAGTCTAGTGCAGCGTGTAGAATTAGAGCCTGGAAGCATATGTAATCTGTCTAGCATTGAGGGTAGCCTAATGCTAACATGTACCGTGAATACTAGCCTAGTTAAGAGCATAGCCTCACTCTTAAACATGAGCTCATGCCCAGTACTCATATTACATGATACGAATGAGACCCTAGGAACAAAGCTAGTAAAGAGGATTAATAGGGAGGTAGCCTTAAGGCTCGCTGATCTCGCTGGAGTTAAGGCTAACACGAGCTACATTATCTGTACACCATGGTCTAAGACGCTTATACTATCAAATACTAGTCTTCCACCTCTACAACTCTACAAGTCTATTGTGATGACTATAGAGTCTAACGGTACTAGCATCCTAGAGTACCATAACAAGACTCTTGAGAGGATTAGTGGAGCTAGAATAGAGCTTGTAAGAGAGGTTAACCTCTTGTGTAGCGGCTCCAAACCCTCCTACCACTAGAGTCCACCACACCAATAACCCTGTGTAATGGTATAATGCTACCATCCTTCAATACTAGATACATCTTTGTTACTCTCTCAATATCGCTAACATCTACTTTCCTAATATTTGATACTGAGGCTAATCTATCAACAACCTCTATGCTGTACCCTTTATACTCATCACGAAGCACGATAATCCTTTTTAGCACATCATATATACTTCCTCTTTTCAACCTCTCACCAGACTTAGCAGTACACGTCTAAGATCATTAAAGCTGCTAACTACAGTGCAAGCCTCCTCTACAACATTTCTATCTTTAGGCCTAAACGCTATACTGTAACAACACATTCTCATTGCGTCAACATCCCATAAGCTATCGCCAACAAAAACAGTTTCTTGAGGGCTTATGTTAAACCTAGATAATAGCTTTTTTAGAGCCTTAGACTTTACGCCAGCAATAACAGATGAATAGCCTCCAGGTACTAGTTTACCCCAAGGATCAAAAGCTAGTCTTGGAGCCTCCCAAGCATCAACTCCAAGCATACTAGCAACTCTAGATACAAGTACGTCTATTCCACCACTAACTAGTATTACGCGTAATCCACGAGCCTTTAGCTCCCTTACAAGGCTTTTAACATCATCACTGACTCTACAGCTAAGCATCGAATCTATATCCCAGATGGTTATTCCAGGTTTTGCTTCAATCCATAAGAGTGTGTCAAGGTACATCCACTCCCAGTAGCCTATAACACCCCTTCTATAGAGTTCGTGATGGAGTTTAGCTAGCTTAGTCGTACCTAAAGCCTCATGAACTCTCCACCAGCTACTCTCAAAGTCTACCAGCACACCATCAACATCAAAGGCTACACATTTGATCTTAGCGCACTTGCACTTGCTAGGCATAATGTTACTCCTCAACAGCTAATCGTTCTCTTAGAGTACGGTATATGGGGCCACTACGTGTTAGTATACTCTGCTTAAGCCTAATCCTATCAACAACTATCTCACCAACCTCTACATCACTATACTCGTTTAGTAGCTTTACAACTCGCTCAATGTTCCTACTACCCTTAAGCCTAGCAAGAGTAACATGGGGTACAAACTCCTCCTTCTCTGGCCTAAACCCAAGCCTCCTAAGACCCTTCTCTATAACCTCATAGATCTTCCGGAGCTCTTCAGCTCCCTCACTAACACCAACCCATATAACTCTAGGTCTTGTTATGGAGGGGAAAGCGCCAACACCCTTAAGCTTGACCTTGAACCTCCTAAACTTAGCCTCCTCCATAACCCTGTAAATGTCATCGATCATGCCGACAGTTATGTTGCCTAGAAACCTTATGGTTATATGCATATTCTGGTCTTCAACAGGCTTCATAGGCGCTCCAGTAGCGACAA
>CAZTPV010000036.1:0-8579 GCA_964615085.1 uncultured Desulfurococcales archaeon | reverse complement strand
TCTCTACTTCATCTGTTGGTGTTCCAGGTTTTACTGGGTGGTCTAGGCTTACTGGCTTGGCGTTGACCTGGTCTACGAGTATGCTTTGTACCTGTAGTACGGTGTTTGGTGCTGGTAGTTTGCCGCTGGATAGTAGTCGGTAGCCTCCACTGTCTATGATTGCTTCTAGTCCTTTGAGCGCTCTTAGGGCCTTCTCCACGTCTTTTGCTGCATCGTCTGCTGATGCTAGTACGTGTGTGTGGTTTATCCTCCTCCAGTCTGGTGTGTACTGGTGTACGCTGTATACTAGGTGTATGTTGGGTTTGCGCCCTGCCAACACCGGTTCACGCGGTAATACCGTGTCTACTGGGTAAGGGTTTTTCTGGGTGTCGACTCTGTCTTCTAGAGCCTGGTGTGCTGAGCTGCCAGACTCTGTTGTGGGCATCCAGGATGTAGCAATGGCGTTCTCTGAGCTAGCTCGTAGGCTAGAGGGTGGAGGCTACGCCTCCTCCCCTCGTGAGCTTGGGGGTGACATGCTAGAGGAGGAGAGTAGTGGTGGTGGTGTACTCGCTAGTTTTGCTCCCCGCGTCAAGGATGTAGGGGAGCTTACCTGGAGTGTTAAGCCGTGTAGGCCAGTAGCAGCACGCTTCTATGGTGTTGATGCTGGATGCCGTACGCTCGACTCTACGCGAGTTGTAGTGGTTGTTTATGGTGCTGCTGTAGCTCATGTTGATGGCTTCATCGCGGCTGGAACCTACCCCTACACGGGCTGTGACCCCTACGTGGACCTCTCTAGCCTAGTCCATGGGGGTGATCGTGTCCTAGAGTTTGGCTCTGCGCCTCTCGTAGCCTATGGGCCTAGTCGTGGTAGTGGGTTCCCAGGGTTTGTGGCTGATAGGCCTCTAGTCGACCCTAAAGCCTATGCTGCCGCTCTAGGTGTTCACGATGACCGGCTGGAGGGTTTAGGGTATGGGTGTGGGTTTGACCGTGAGACGCTCCGTGACGAGAACAGGATACTGCTTGAGACTATGGCTGTAGCGTGGTGTCTTAGTAGGCGTGGTGGAGGGGAGTGGTATGTTCTACTCGACGGCCCTATCTTCAGTACTCCTGGCCTCTATGTAGCTGTGTCTGGGCTCCGTGGCTCCTACTCTAGAGTCAAAGCCTACTATGCTCTAAGCTACCTAGTGAACACTCTCCTACGCGTCCACATGCTCTACAGGCTTTCAGGTGGTAGTCTACACCGTGTTGCTGGTGTTGTTAAGAGGGTTAGCTCAGCTAGGCTAGCTGTGAGGGCTCTAAGGCTAGCTGAGGGCCGGGATGTAGAGCTTGTTGGTAGGCTCGCATCTAGAACCAGTAGGGGTGGGGCTATCACGCTAGGACCATTCTTCACCGTGCTTAGAGCGGGGGATCTCTTCAAGGCTGTTCTTAGTGGGGGAGGCTCTAGGGGTAGAAGCATAGCCTACTACAGCCACTATAGTAGCACTGCTATTACCAGGCTTGGCCACACAATACAGGTCCTTGAGCACCTAGCTGAGGGGGAGCTCAAGTACATTGTTAAGCGCTCCTACTACCTTGCCGTCCGCGGTCTTGATGGAGGGCTAGCTGTGGCTCGTGTGGAGTTCCTGCACCCGTTTAGCGAGAGGCGTGCACCCGAGTGGGTTGAGAAGACCACTATGCCTGCAATGGAGGATGTTGAGGAGTACGTTAGGGAGGACCTCCACCTCCTAAGCTACCTAGCTTGGTTCATGGCCCTCCCCTCTACCTCAACCCAGCCTCTCCCCATAGCTGTTGCTGATAGGGTTTCCAAGAGGCTTTCACGCTTCCTCGCCCTAACGTGCTTCCACATGCTTCGTGACCACACTGACTTCACCTATGAGACTCTCTCGTGGATTGCTGGTGGCTAGGTCGTGGCGAGCCTTGACGTATTCGTTGAGAGGATGGAGGAGGCGTCTAGGAAGTATGGTGAGAGGAGGAGACTAGCAGACAGGGTTGCATCTGCCATAGGCGTTGAGGTTGCTGGGACGCGTATCGTGGGTAGGGTCTCCCTCCTTGAGAGCGTAGAGGCTGGCTCAATACCAGTGGATGTGCCACCAGACGTCTGGGTTCAGATAGCCCATGAGAGCCCCCAGTTGTTCTCTGAGGGCTACTACTACGTAGTAGTGGATCCTAAGACCCTCTCAGTACTCCTTGCCGTGGTGGAGTCAGTGTCACGGCCTAGCCTCGTACAGCATGGTGAGCCTAGCCCCTTCGTACCCCTTAGGCCTGAGGAGGCTAAGCTCACAGCGTCCTTCGGGATGACGGTGACTAGGCTAGCACTTCGGCCAATGGTTCTTGTCCACCTAGGCTGGGAGGCAGCGGAGAGACTGGTAGAGGATCCAGATAGGCTCGTGGAGGTGCTGTCTTCTAGGCCGGTGTCAGCGCCTTCAACGCCACCGGATCCTGGTAGCCCAGTAGCTATACCTCGGAGGGAGGTTGTAGAAGCTCTCTTCATGTCTGAGCGTGGGGAGGGGGTTCCGCTGGGCGCTCTTGGGATCATGGACCAGCCCTACATTGCTGGTGCTGGTGGTTGCGTGCCAGTGGTGTTGCCGTGGAGGACATTGGTTAAGCACGTGCTGGTCACGGGGACTACTGGCTCGGGTAAGACTAGCCTAGTAAAGAACATGCTCTACGCAGCCTCGAGGAGGAGTGATACGAGGATAGTAGTGCTAGACGCTAATGGAGACTATGTCGCCAGCCTCCTGCCAGGCTACATCCCCGGGGACATGGTTGATGAGAGGCGGAGTATAGTGATTAGCCAGGTGTACGGTGTATCGTCTAAGCCTTGGAGACCTGTAGCTGGGCAGAGGCTACGAGGCCTAATCATAGTACCCTGCATCTCGGAGAAGCCTGGTGCGTGTAGAGATGATGTAAGCTACCGTGAGGGCATTGTCAGAGAGTATGCTGGGAGGATTGAGGATCTCGCATGCAACACCTACCAGTCCCTAGTCTCCAGCGAGTGTAGCGTGAGTGTACGCGTAGTAGGCTCCCTTGAGAGGAGGGGACTACCCTTTGCCTACAGGCTTCGCGTCGAGTTTAGTGGTGGGTGCCGCGAACTTAAGGATCTGAGAGTGGACGTGTACCTAGTCCTATGCGGCATAGAGGTTGGGGAGAAAGTGCCACAAGTGGTTCGCGTTGACCCCTACCTCACGGAGAGGGCTAGGGAGGAGCTACACCGCATATGGAGGTACTACATCCAGGATGTAGGGGGTAGGCCTCGACTACACGACTTCGCCGAATGGGTTCTAGACCATGGCAGCGACATACAGAGGGAGTTGAGAGTACACCGTGAGACGCTCGCTAACCTGCAGAGGAGGCTGCAGGCGCTCGCCTCCTGCGGGGTCATTGATACTGGAGCACTAGACCTAGACTACGGGAGGCTAGTAGACTACATGGATAGGCTTGGAGTGAGGATGCTAGTCCTCGACCTAGAGTATGCTGGGATTAGAGCTCCAAAGGAGGCTGAGCCACGGACTGTAAAGGTTCTACTAGGCTATAGGCTACTACAGACTCTTCTAGCCTACGCTGAGGAGAGGCGTAGCGGCATGTACACCCTCCTCGTGGTTGATGAGGCTCACCTCTTCTTCCCTCCAGGCAGGGAGGAGTACGCTCAGCTCCTCTCAGCTCAGCTTGAGAGGCTTGCACGGCTAGGGAGGAGCAGGGGCATAGCACTAGTCTTCTCCACCCACCGCGAAGAGGATGTAAGCCCCCTAGTGGTGACGCTAGCAAACACGAAGGTGTACCTACGCACCGACCAGAAGACAGCTGAGAAGCTAGCAGTACCAACCGAGTACAAGAGGAGGCTACCATTCTTCGCCGACCACGCAGCCGTGCTATCAAGCTACGTGTTCCGTGGAGGCTACATAACAGTGGTCAGCGCACCAGCAATAGTGGGCCACCGCACCGTGTAGCATGGATGCACGCTTCTCAGGGAGGAGCTGGAGTTCCTAGAGCTAGCACTGGAGGGAGGATTCACCGTCTCTGAGAAGGTGTGGAGACGGCTTCCTAGGTTGAGGCCTAGCTCCTACTCAACCACGCTAGGAGGCTACGTAGCTAACAACGTATGCGATCTAAGAGCTATACACCTCCGCCTATAACCGATAGGCTCTCTATAGGGGTAAGGGATGTCGTTAACCAGGTGGTTGAGCTAGGATAGCCAACAGAAAGCTGCTTAAGCAATGCAGGGGATAGAGCTATCACGCGGCTCTAAAACAGTTGAGACACTTGTTTAGCGTCTAAGAAGATCTTATAAAGAGTTGTTGAGTAGCCAATCCTATAAGGGTGGACTGTTGCATACTCTAACGAGGGAGGAGAAGGAGAGACTCCTTAGAGCTCTTGAAGAAGATAGAGAGTTCCGCTATGCTTTAATGGGTCTACTTGGCTTTAGGGAGGTTCTTGACAGGATTACAAAGCTTGAAGAACGCCAGCAAAAGCTTGAGGAGAGACAGCAGAGGTTAGAGGAGAGATTCGCTAAACTAGAAGAAAGGTTTGCCAAACTAGAGGAGAGATTTGTTGAGCTAGAGAAGAGGTTCCTGCAACTCGAAGAAAGAGTAGCTAGGATTGAGGAGAGAATGGCTAGGATAGAGGAGGAGGTGAAGGAGACTAGAAGGGTGTTGATAGCGATTAGTCATAGGTTTGGAGTTCTCAGTGAGGCTAGTTTCCGTGAAGCTATGAAGTTTGTAGTTGAGGAGGTTCTTGGCGCTGCAAAGGTTGAGAGGAAGATGTTTAGGGATGAGGAAGGCATCGTCTATGGTCATCCAGCAATGGTTGAGGTAGATGTTGTTGTTAGGGATAAGGAGCATATCCTCATAGAGATCAAGTCAACTGTTTCTAGAAGCGATGTTGCTGAGCTCTACAGAATCGGTAAGCTCTACGAGAAGCTTGTAGGTGTGAAACCGAGGTTGTTAATCATAGGTGGTTTTATCGATCCTAGAGCATGGGATACAGCTGCAAAACTAGGTGTTGAGATTAGACCCGTGTTTAGGGAAAGCACTGAAACCTAGCACAACAGGTTTTCCTGCTATCGCTCCTAAAGCTACTAAGAGCCCCCTATGCCTAGTATCCTGGATGATGCATACAATGCCATCCGAAGAGATGATGACTCCCCCTCGTGGAGCCACTGACGTAGAGTTGAGGATCCTAGCTTTGAGCACTACATCTCGGTGTTGAGGGTTTTGGATTTGCAAAAGCCTAGATCTTGGTAGTGGTTCTTCTAGCTCTAGCACTAATTCGTAGACTACTTTCAGTGCACGCTCAAGCATATTGGGGATGGAGGCTTAGACTCTAAGAGCCACTGAGAAGAAGCATATGCTGTCCTCCTAGACTGTGGGAGGCTCGCCGAGAGCCTAGCGAACTACTCTACTACTCTTAATCGATTACGGGTACTCCATGCCTGGCTTCAGGTAGAGTCACTTTTATAGTCTGGTCTTCGCGGTATTACCTGGGTTTCTCGCAGTCTTAATGCACGTGTATGTGCTGGCATCAAGGTGCGTGTAGGTTGGTGCTCCCAAGGAGAGTATGGGACTACATACGGTGTCTTGGTAGTAGTGGACAAGTTTCAGCAGATATTCGTGGCTGGAGGTTTGACATGGTCTCTCCACGCTACCAGTACCACCCCACAGTCTCTGAGGTTACGAGCTACTGTCCAACACACCGCGACCTCTACCTACGTCGCGTGCAGGGTATTAGGGTTGAGGAGAAGCATCGGGGAGCAGTCTTCGGGCTTACTGCGCACGAGGTTTTCCTCCACCCTTTCCGCCTCGTAGACCGGGGTGTACACGATGTTGAGTCCCTAGCTGCTGCTAGGAGGAGGCTTATGAGGGAGCTTGGTGTTCGTGGTGACCGTTTCCTAGAGGAGGTATACAATCTAGGTGTGGCTCTAGCACTCCAAACACTAGTTGATGGTGGTGTACCCATACGTGTTGAGCCCCAGGTTCCCGGGTCATCCATAGGCTTAAGCGATGTAGTTAAACCCGACCTCCTCGTAGGCTTCATACCAGTTGAGGTTACAACAGCCCACCCAGAGAGCCTGTATGGTAGGAGGAAGAGGCTTGCAGTAGCAGGCTACGCACTAGCGTTAGAGGCTTGGACTGGCGTACCAGTAGACTATGGTGTAGTCATATACCTTCGCGATAGGGGTGGCATGCCTACTCTAGAGTGGAGCCTAGTAGTCGTAGACGATGCCGTGAGGAGGGAGTTCCTAAGGGAGAGAGACGAGACGGCAATGATAGTCGACGACTCAATAGACCCTGGGGTAGGGGATGAGTGCCCAGAATGGTGTCCCTACCGGGGTCTATGCCATGGTGGAGAGGGTAGTAGTGGTGGCTAGCCCTGGCTCAAAGATAATGGTTAGGAGGGGTGTTGTATACGTTAAGCCTAGGGATGGAGACCCAGTACCAGTCACAGCTGACGTAGAGCTACTAGTACTAGCTACTGGAGCAGTATCCATCAGTGGTAGAGCTTTAAGGAGGCTTGCAGAGCTAGGTGTGAGAGTGCTAGTGCTAGGACAGAGAGGACAAGTTGTTGGAGACCTAAGACCCGTAGACCGTGTAAACAAGACTATTGAGGCTAGGATAGCACAGTATAGAGCTATAGTCTCTGGAGCATCAATACTATACGCTGCCGAGATAGTCTACTCCAAGATAGTGAACCAGGCTAGAGTAGTAAGGTACCTAGCCAAGTCCAGGAGGGAGCCATGGGCTAGAGAGCAGAGCTACCGGATTGAGGAGTACGCTAGCAGGATTAGGGAGAGGCTAGAGAAGGGGACACTAGACGTTGATGGGCTTAGAGGACTAGAAGCCCACGCAGCACAGAGGTACTGGCAGCTCATAGCATCACTCATGCCAGGAGACTGGGGCTTCCACGGCCGCAACCCCCTAGCAGGCGACCCCTTCAACACAGCACTAAACTACTCCTACGCAATACTCTACGGCATAGTCTACGACGCACTAATAGTCGCCGGCCTAGACCCCTACGCAGGCCTCATGCACACGCCAAAGAGCGGCAAGGAGAGCCTAGTATACGACTACAGTGAGATGTACAAGCCGCTAATAGATAAGGAGCTAGTGTTAAAGCTTAAGCCAGGCGATGTAGAGCTCATAGGCGGGTCACTAACATACAACTCTAGGAGGACGCTATCAAGAATAGTGCTAGAGACACTAAGACAATACTACAGCGATTCCACGGGTAAGCGTAGAAGGCTAAGAGACCACATCTACGCCTACGCCTGGAGCCTAGCCATGAGCCTAAGAGAGCTTAGAAGCTATGACGGGTTTAAGGTGAGGCTATAGTGTTCATAGTAGTCTTCTACGATATAAGTAGCGATAAGAGGAGGATGATGGTTGCTGAGAAGCTTAAAAGCCTAGGCCTAGTAAGGATACAGCGAAGCGTCTTCATGGGGCGTGGTGGAAGCCTAAAAGCTAGAGAGGTTGTTAGAGCTGTTAAAAGGCTCATAGACCCCAACAAGGATAGCCTAGTCGTAGTAACCATACCAGACAACTACGTGAGGAAAATGATGGTGGTTGGATGGCTATGGGAGAACCCCTATGGCGTACAAGAAGTAACCATAGTCTAGGAGAATACCTACCCATAGTACTAGTCAAAGAATACTACTGGTGCCCATACTACACCTACATGAGGCTAACACTATGGCAGCACAAGCCCACTGAAAGCATGGAGTACGGAAGACTAGAACAAGCATACCATAGAGAAGACATGATAAACCTAGTCGAAAAGACGATAGGAGACATAGAGGAAGCCATATGGGAGGCCCCAGTAGCCTCCAAGAAACTAAAACTAGCCGGCAGAATAGACCTACTAGTACTCCAAACCAGCGGAAGAGCAGTAGTCGTAGACGCAAAAGCATACCCCTCAACAAGAAAACTAAAGAAACACCAAGGAATCCAAGCCCAACTAGCAGCCTACAGCATAGCAGTCGAAGAAACCTACCACAAACCAGCAACAACAGCATGCATATACATCACCGAGAAAAACAAACTCCACTGCATAAACATAACACCAAGACACCGAAGACTCGTAGAATACGCAGCAAAAAGACTATGGGAGATCAAAAAGACAGGAAAACCACCAAGAGAACCACCACCAGAACCATGGAAATGCAGCACATGCCCATACAAAAACATATGCTACTGGAAGAAACACTAACAAACAAAAACCAGTCAAAAACCTCTACAACGTTCCCACACCGTGGGAACACTCATGGTGATGGCCACGAACCATCACGTGGGAACATCTTTCAACTCTCTCGTGGCACCATGGGAACACAATCCATGTAGCCAAGATGATAAACACCGTGACTCATGGCCACGGTTCCCATGGTAGAATAAGACTGAAATACTGGGCGCCATGGAGAGATACACTTGGAGCCCGTGAATCTAAACCATAGAGTATTGAACAAACCCACAAGAAACACCACGCAGAAGCATCTAAAATAGAGTTGAAAGTCGGGTCTATTGGCTCCACTTTCTTCTTGCTCCTCTTCTCCTCCTCCTCGAAGCATCTAAAATAGAGTTGAAAGCGAGCAACTGTATTGTGTCGCAGCTATC
>CAZTPV010000035.1:0-6972 GCA_964615085.1 uncultured Desulfurococcales archaeon | reverse complement strand
AGCCTTAATGGATACTCTTACATGTAGTCTTTTAAACCTTGAAAGCTCTTTAGCATAGTCTTCATAGGCTCCTAGAAGTATGCCATTCGTCTCTAGGATGAAGAGCAAGTCAGTATTGTTGTCTATAAGTTCTAGAAGGCTTATCAAGTGTCTACGACATAGTGTAGGTTCTCCACCACTAAGTCTTACTCTATCGTATCCATGGATGTAGGCTATTCTTCTAAGCTTCTCGTAGGCTTCTATAGGCTTAACCATGTAGCCTATCTGGATATTGTCTCTAACCCTGTAGGCCCAGCAGAACACACACTTAAGGTTACATCCAACTACATCTCCTGTAGCTATACCCCCATAGAACCTTGTAGCTCTAAACCTATAGTATCTTCTTGCATCACCTTTACAGACTACTGCTTCAACTCTCTTAGCATACTCTAAGGGATCATAGCCAGCCACACTAAAGTTCCTCCATAGAGTTAGGATCATTAGTATTAATACTCTACTGTTTTGTAGAGTACGCGTTATACTAATTAATTGCTATTGTTTTGTCATGATAGATCGAGCACCTATGAGGATGGTTGCATGAGCTACTGGACGATATTCGCACTCATAGCATTAATACTATTTGGTATAGCGAACTTCCTCTTGAAGTACGCTACTACGAGAGGTGCTAGCTGTATTCCGAGCATAATGGTGGTCTTAGCTGTGGCTGGGCTTATCGGTCTACTAGGCTTAGTTCTCAACCATAAGAGTATTAGCAGTGTTGACGGCTACAAATACTCGATTATTGCGGGTATATTCTTCGCTCTAGGAATGATCTTCATGAACATAGCTATAGTCCGTGGTAAAACGGGGCCGGCGGTTGCAATAGCTTCATCAAACGTACTTGTAGTAGCAATCCTAGCATGGCTTATACTAGGTGAGCGACTTAGCCGAAGCGACCTACTAGGGATAATCCTATTTCTCCTAGCACTAATAGTCTTAGCTCTGAGGCCGTTAGGATGATGCAATCCGAGTTAAAAGCTAAGCTTAATGGTCTAAGAGTAATTCTGGGTGTCACTGGTAGCGTAGCAGCATATAGAGCTGTAGATCTTGCTAGAACGCTTATTCGCTGGGGGGCTCAAGTTAGAGTCGTACTAACTCCAACAGCAGCAAAACTCGTATCACCAACGCTCTTCGAATGGGCTACTGGTGTTAAACCGCTAGTAGAGTTAACTGGTAGGGCAGAACACGTATCCTGGGCAAAGGAGGCTGATGCACTAGTAATAGCTCCAGCTACACTCAATACCATCGCTAAAATAAGTGCTGGCATTGCTGACAACGCATTGCTAGCTTTAGCTCAAAGTATTATCGGTATGGGGAAACCACTACTAGTAGTACCAGCAATGCACTTATCTTTGTGGCGTCAAGCTCAGAAGAGTATAGGAGAGCTAGAAAGGCTTGGAGTACACGTAATGCACCCCTACATATCTAGTGATGCAGCCAAAATGCCTCCGGTCAATGCTGTAGCATGGTGGATTGAGTCGAGAGTGCTTAGAGGCGCCGATATGAAAGGCTTAAACGTTCTAGTCACAGCAGGTCCAACCTTTGAACACATTGATGATGTGAGAGTGCTAACTAACCCTTCCTCAGGGCTTATGGGTGTCTCCATAGCCGTAGAAGCGTACAATAGAGGTGCAAGAGTATACCTAGTTCACGGCCCACTATCAATAGAGCTTGAAGACTACTATACAAGTGTTATTGAGACGTATAGTGTAGTGACTACTGAGGATATGGCGGAGCAGGTTAAGAGAGTACTAGCTTCAAGGAAAATAGATCTAGCTTTTTATGCTGCAGCACCCGCAGACTATAAGCCCACGATAAGGTTTAAAGGAAAGATTAGGACAGCTGAAAGGCCGGAACTAGTAATCACTCTTAAGCCAACAATAAAAATCGCTAGGGAAGCTGTCAGAGTAAGCCCAGAAACCAAGCACGTCATTTTCGCTGCAGAGGCATCTACAGATGAGTGCGAGCTAATCGCATATGGGTTAAGGAAGCTATATAGTACTGGGGCAAGCTTTACAGTAGTCAATAGCGTGAAGAGACCTGGAGAAGGCTTTAGATCAGCAACTAATAGAGTTATTGTCATTCGTAGGGATGGAAGAATTTGGCGTATAGGGAGGGAGTTAAAACGAATAATAGCAAGGAGGATAATAGACATCGTTATTGGAAGGTAGTAGCTCAAGTACCACTCCACATTACTGGCTTCTGGAGTCCCTGTATCGACAAAGACCCATTATTTTCTGGAAGTATTGGTGCAGGAATACTGCTAGCTGATACTGTTGTAGCACTATGTAAGCCTTCTAGGAGAGCCATAGTAGAGTTTACAGCTCCTAATACACGTAGTCCACCATGCTCGCTAACTCGTGTACTAGAGCTCCTAGGACACCCTAAAGTAGAGTTAAGCGTTGTATCTCCACAACCGTTAGGAGTAGGCTATGGTGTTAGTGGTGCAGTAGCGTTAGCTGCTAGCCTAGCTATAGCAGTGTATAAAGGTATTAGCTTAAACTATGCTGCTAGAATAGCTCACATAGCTGAGGTTCAATGCCTTACCGGCCTTGGAGACGTTATAGCAGAGTATGAGGCTGTAATGCTAGAGTGTAGGATCTCTCCTGGTGCCCCCGGAATAGGGTACGTGGAGAGCTACCCTATAGATGCTAAGCACGTTATAACAGTAACTCTGGCAAAACCCATGGAGACAAGTGTTATGGTTAAAAGTGTGCCTCAACACCTTTACCAGAAGGCTAAGAGATGGGTGGAGGAGGTTAGTGCTAGTGGGGATCTAGACCTCTTCCTGGAGTATGCTCGCTCCTTTGGATTAGAAGCAGGCTTCATAGATAATGCTAAGGCTAGACTCCTAGATAGCCTCGTGCAACGTAATGCTATTAGAGGATGGTACGTTAAAAAGTCAGTACTACTAGTAGTTCCAGAACATGATAGGGTTGAGGATGTAGTAGATGCATTAACTAGCCTAGGACGTTTAAGAACACATAGAGTAGCGTATGAAAGAGCGCAGGTGAAGCTAGTTGAGGATCCCTAAATCGCATCCAAGATACTTTAGTCTACTAATGCGTGAAAAGCTTGTTGAAGCCTTTAATAAAGGCATAGTGGTAGCTCAGGGACTCATAGCTCATGGTAGAGGTGAATGTTTTGATTACCTACTAGGCGAGGAAACCATAGAGCCAGCATTGAGAGCGATACGTGCTGCCGCTGCCCTCCTACTACTAGCTTCAAAGCCTGTGATATCTGTGAATGGAAATACTGCAGCCTTAGTAGCGCCATACCTTGTTGAGTTATCAAATGAGCTTAATGCTCCTCTCGAGGTAAATCTCTTCTACCGTACGCAATCTAGAGCTGAAAAGATCTCATCGCTCCTCAAGAGTTGTGGTGCAAGGAGGGTACTTGGGGTAGATGATGTTGAGCCACTAGTACCTGGTATCGATCATCCACGAAGGCTTGTAAGTCGTAGAGGAATATTCTCAGCAGATGTAGTGCTTGTAGCCTTGGAGGATGGTGATCGTACAAAAGCCCTTAAGGATATGGGTAAGAAGGTTATAGCCATCGACTTGAATCCGTTGTCTAGGACCGCCTTAACAGCAGATATAACTATTGTCGATAATGTTGTGCGTGCTCTACCTAAACTGGTTGAAGAGGTGCGACGACTCAAGAAGGAACCTAAAGACTCTCTTCGAAGAATAGTGGAGAGCTATGATAATAAGCGTGTACTTGCTGAAACCATACTATACATAAGGGATAGACTTACAAATATCGCTCATAAGCTACTAGAGTTATAGAGGTGTTGAGGAGAACCCCGGCTGATGGTGTAGGGATGACGAAGTCCTATCCTAGCTGAATAGTTGTAGGAGGAAGCCATGAAGCTTGAAGACCTCGTGGTTGAATTCTACCATAGAGTTAGGAGGAGTGGGTATAGAGGTCTACTAATCCTTCTGGGAAACTATAAACGGGTATACCGAATCCTAAATGAGCTTGGTGAGTACGCTAAACGTAGAATACTGGTTTTCTGGCCTGGAGAGAGCATCGATTACGCTCGCACTACGTTAAAAGGATGGGATCTAGTTTACTATGGACATCTAGCTGAAAGACTTGGCGAAGACTATGATATCGTTGCAATAGACTGTTATAACTCGTTTAAGTTAAGCGTTATAGCAGCGGCTGGTGAGATGGTTCGTGGTGGAGGCATTTTAGTATTACTAGCTGAGGGTAGATGGCCAAGTATAAAGCTTCCAAGTGTAGGCTATAATCTCTTAAACTATGTTCGTAGAAGCCTACTACAAGCTAGTACTCCAACAATGGTTGTAAATGCCGACACTGAGGAGGCAATAACGAAAACACCTATGTTAAAGCCTATAAGACGTAGTCGACGTGTAAGATGCACTAATGTACCTCAATGGGCTAATAGGATTATAGCCACAGAAGACCAATGTAGAGCCGTAAAGGCAGCTCTTGAACTAGTCAATAAGCCTGAAGCCTCATGCATATTCATAACAGGTGATAGAGGTCGTGGAAAGAGTGCTGCTATAGGCATAGCGTTATCAATACTAGTAGCTAGGAAGCTTATTGGCGTAGTGCAGGTTACCAGTCCCTCAAAATACAATGTCGTATCACTATTCAAATTCCTTATCAAGGGGTTGCAGGAAGCTAGCGTACCTCATAAGATTATTAGAGTTAATGACTACATGATAGTGAAGGGGCCTTGGTATAAAATCGAATACATACCCCCATGGCAAAGACCAATATCATCACTAGTAGTTGTTGATGAAGCTGCAGCACTAGGTCCCGCTAGGCTAAGGAGAGTAGCGAGTCTTGCACGAAAACTTATCATAATCTCAACTGTACACGGCTATGAGGGTAGTGGTAAGACATTAGTTCACAGAATTCTAAAGCAGCTACCATCACCTAGAGTCATTGAGCTTAAAGAGCCAATTCGTTACCCTCCTGGAGACCCCCTAGAGGACCTAATATACAATATGCTTCTCCTTAATGTAGAGCCTGCAGAAGCTCTTAATAATATTAGAGTTGAGGACATAAAAATCGTGGATGTAGATAGCCAAACCATGTCTACCGACTTCAACCTATTAAGGCAAGTCTATGGAGTTCTATCCATAGCACATTATCGTAACACTCCAGAGGACTTAGCACGGATATTAGAAGCTCGATCAAAGATAGTAGCAGCGCTTACTGGTGATAATGTCGTTGGTGTAATTGAGTATACTTTTGAGCCAAGTAGAGGCTCTACAATGATGAGTGACATCTTAAGAAATGTTTACGGTGTAAAGAGTGGTCGGCTTGTACGCATTATTAGAATTGCTGTCCATCCTAAACTCCAGAGAAGGGGTATTGGAACAAGCCTCTTAAAATTCCTAGAGAGTAAGGTGAAGGGTTACGCTGATGCTATTGGAGCTGTATACTCTAACCCTGAGGTAACAAGGTTCTGGGTTAGAAACCACTATGCTGTAGTTTACATCTCGCCAAGATTCAACAAGGTCACTGGAGAGAAAAACATAATGGTTATTAAACCATTAACCCCCAATGGCGTTGACCTCGTTGAGACACTGCAGTGTGAAATAGCGCGACGACTAGCTTTATCAATGCATAGTGTTTACAGGGATATGGCTGCTGAAGTTCTATCAGACATGCTAGATACAGTCTACTGCAAAGAGTGTAGGCCAATAATCCTTTTACCAGACGTACTTCCGTTTCTGAATGAGCTCTGCAAGAACCCTGAGAAACTCGAACAGTACTTTCATATAGCCTTCTACATAGCAGTCAATGCGCTAGTATGTGGAGCTCTTAGAAGGCTAAGTTTCAGTGAAAGACAGTTAATTATATCAGCTGTACTTCAAGGTAAAGGTGTTCATGAAACTGCTAGGATATTTGGCTATGAGGCTAATGATGTTAGACGCAGTGTAGTTACTGCTTTATGTAGACTATTTAACCTCCTTAGAGAACATAGCGTAGGCTTCACTAGCTTTAAAAACTTCAAATGCTTTGACTCCAGCTAGGGCTAGAATACTCCTAGATCTTCCGCTAAACTTTCTCGCCACAACGACATAGGAGCTACAACGGCCTCTTACATCGCTAGCCTTTGCTGAAAACTCAATAGCACTAGACTCCGTAACCATGTCAGCCACATCTATGCAAGTTCCTCCACCAATACCAGAGACAAGCCTATCACCGATCTTTGGGAGTACTTCACAGTATTCACCACGATCCTCGAAAGCCCTAAGGGAGCCTACAAGAAGGTCTACAGCCATAAGCTTAGCTTCAACACCCTCTTCGGTTAGTGATACACTGTAGACTGGTATTGATTTAGCATCCTCAACGTCAAACTCGTTTCCACAGCTTAGACATGAAAGCTTTAGCAGAGGCCTTGTAATTCTTTTACCACATGCGTTGCAGTAGAAGGTTTTACCCACAATAGCTAAATCAACGTCCTTTCTAACACTGGTATTGCATCCTGGACACCTCCATTCAAGCCTGGAAAACTCGATCTCTAACCCAGTGTATCCACACAAAGTATGCTGTACTATTCTAGTCAATATTACGTCAATACTACCACAGTAGGGACAATAGATTTTCAGCCTAAGACTAGTATTATGGCAGAATGGACATGATAGAATCCTATCAACAACCTTCAAGGCTACGATACTCTTCTCCACTAGTGGCGTAATTTCATCAATTGTTAACTCAACCCCACTTGCATTGAACTTTATTGGCTCATTTTCTCTTGATGGTATGCTCGTGGTTACTGAGGATCCATGCAGCGATGGTATTACGTCTAGCAGTTTTAGGGGTAGATCCCTCAACTTATCATATAGGCTTAGTAGCCTCTGAGCATTAAGGCTCAAGGTGTTATGCAGGCCTCCACTACCCTACTAAAGCACAAACTTATAGTAAGCTCAATATAAAACTGGTGGG
>CAZTPV010000034.1:0-3334 GCA_964615085.1 uncultured Desulfurococcales archaeon | reverse complement strand
TTCTCTGGTGGTAGCTCTATAGTTACGTTAGCCTTCTTCTCTGGGTCGTAGACTATGGCTATCTTCTTCTCATTAACCCTCTTCTCTAGTATCTTTAGAGTCTTCTTGTCCACTATGAACTCGTCGGGAGTAACCTTACCAGCTACAACTGCTTCTCCAAGACCCCAACTAGACTCTCTGACTACTACGTTCTCGTCTCCAGTTACAGGGTGTATTGTGAACATTACGCCAGCACTCTTAGAGTTAACCATCTTCTGGACTACGACAGCCATGTATACTCTCTCGTGGGGTATCTTGTGCTCAGTCCTATAGGCTATAGCTCTAGCTGTGTATAGGCTAGCCCACACCCTCTTAACCTTGTCAACAACATCATCCTCACCGACAACGTTTAGGTAGGTGTCTTGCTGGCCTGCAAAACTAGCTTCTGGTAGATCTTCTGCTGTAGCACTACTACGAACAGCTACTCTAGGATTATCAATACCTATCCTCCTAGCTAGCTCCCTATAATACCTCCTAATCTCCTCCTCAATGTACTTCGGCATTGGGGTCTCAATGATCATTCTACGTATTCTCTCACTAGCTGCTTCTAGAGCAGCTGTATCAGATACGTCTAAGCCTGCTAGGATCTCGTTTATCTTCTCACGTAGGCCAGTCTCCTCAATGAACTTCTTGAAGGCGAATGCTGTTACTACAAAGCCTGGTGGTACTGGTATATTTGCACGCATCATTTCCCCAAGATTTGCTGCTTTACCTCCAACGAATGGTGTATCGTCTTTAGTCAACTCCTCAATCCATACGACAAGCTTCTCCCTAGCTGGGCTTGAGCTCATGACTCTAGACCGTGTTAAGTCACAGTTTATTGCACATTTAAAAATCTTATTCATAACCATAAAATCTACACTATAAAACCACAATTAAACATATTAAGTGTTTTGTGAGTAATGAATTTGCTGCAAACCAACATACATGTATGTATATTTGTCCCACTATCTAGAGGCTATATACGGCTAGCTTGTCGCTGCAGCCTTCTCCTGTACGGGTAGTTTGAGGTCTGTAGTACTTCTAGAATCAAGTTCCATCGCTTCTATAGATTCTAGGAACCTATTGAGGTCTGCTCCTAGTCTTACAGCCTCCTCTCTCCACGACTCAGCCATACTTCTAGCGTATACTATCCTACCATCTACTATAGTGTATTGGACCATTGAACCTGTAGCAGCATAGACTATTGCTGATATGGTGTTATCCCTCCTTAATGGCTGTAGCTCTATGGAGTAAGCGTCTAGGACTACTATGTCTGCTGGTAAGCCTTCCCTAATAGCTCCAGAGCCCATCATCATAGCTCTAGCTGAGCCTAGGGTGGCTGCTCTTAGTGCGTGGTGTGCTTTAATCCTCGTATCCCAGTATGAGTGTCGCTGAAGGAGCACCATCATCTTCATCTCACGGAACAAGTCTAGCGTGTTATTGCTTGCAGGCCCATCAGTTCCAAGTGCAACATTAACACCCTTCTCCATGGCCTCATAGGCTGGGAAGTGGCCTGCTGTTGCTAGCTTCATGTTGCTTGTAGGGCAATGGACTATTGATGCTCTCGCTCTAGCAGCGTAGTCTAGCTCCCAGCTCGTTATCCAGCCAGCGTGAACCATGACAGTGTACTCGTGTAGTGCTCCAATAGAGTCTAGTAGCTCTACTGGAAGCCTACCATACTTCCTCCTAACAAGGTACACCTCTCTACGGGTTTCAGACACGTGGATGTGTAGAGGTACCTTCTCCTCCCTAGAGATCTTTGAAGCCTCTACAACAACCTCTACTGGTGTAGTGTAGAGGCTGTGGACGTTGATAACAGGTTGTGCAAGTCCTCCAAACTGTTCTAGCAGGTTTTTAACATGATTATACTCGTCTAAAACCCTATCAGCATCTACTACAACTGGCCCCACTCTACACCTAGCGCCAAGCTCTACAGCTGCTCTAGCAGCCTCTACAGGGTAGTAGTACATGTCCATGAAGCCACATACACCATGAGACAGCATCTCCATGACTGCTAGCCTAGCCGCCTTATAGACTATCTCTGGTGTAAGGTGCTTCTCAACACTCCACATCTTTTGAAGCCAGTTGAAGAGCTCAGCATCATCATAGTAGCCTCTCAGTAGGGTCATAGCTGCATGTGTGTGAGCATTATACGTGCACGGCATTACAATACTCCTACTACAGTCTACTACTAGGCCACTTGAACCCCTACAGTTAGGGCCAACACACTTAACAACACCATCCTCTATGTAGATGCTCCAACCCTCAACAACACTCTCATAGTCTAGTACGAGTAGCCTACAATTCCTTAGGAGTATGGGCTCCATAACCTTAAACCTCACCTATAGTGTTAGGCTATGGTGATGAGGTGGAGGGCTCTTATGCTAGGAGCACCAGCGTAACACCATTTATAGGTGTAGCGGTCTAGAAGCCTACAGGAGGAGAGTGTGGAGGATACTATGGGGCAGGCACCTCCCAAACACTATTCTGGTCTTGACCCAGAGCTTGTAGGTCTTAGAGCCTATAGTCATCCAGCAGTTAGAGCTTACTGGAGGTGGCTGCTTGAAGAGTATAAGCCTAGTAGTAGCATAGCACTAGTAACACCCTGTAGTAACGTTAAACCGTACACTCGTAGCCCAACATCAAGGAAGATTAAGGGTATGCTACGCCGCTTAGGCTTATGGGATGAGTCGTCTAATAGGCCTAAGGGTATTGAGTGGCTCTACTTCTCAGACCTCTTAGCCCTAGTACCATACTGGAGGGCTGAAGAGTATCCAGCATGCTGCTATGAACTCCCACCAACAATGCTTAGGGATGGTTATCGAAACCTACTAGTCTCCATAGTGTCTAGGGTTGTTGCTAGACTATGTGAGAGAGGTCTAAGAACCATCGTAACATTCCTACCTAGAATGCATCGAGAGTTGTGGAGTGCTGCTAGAAGCTCTTCAAGCCTATGGCCTATGGAGGTTCAGGTTAAATACACTATCTTTTCTCTTAGAGAGCTTGAGTCTACACTAAGAAGGCTTATAGCCTAGCCATAGACTATGTCTACTAGCTCTTTAATCCTCCTAGCTAGTTTAACTACATCTCTAACACCGTTCTCGTCTCTTAGAGCTTCACCAGCCTCATAGGCGTAGACAACTATACCTCTCATCCCAAGAATCATTTCGTGTTTCAGCATGAATGATGCTATTGTGCAGACTGCTAGCTCGTGGCCATACCTTCTACCAACAACTATTATGCCTCCAATCTTGTTCCTTAGCCTTCCTCTCAGACACCAAGTCCTATCAATGAATGCTTTAAGCTGTGATGG
>CAZTPV010000033.1:0-5210 GCA_964615085.1 uncultured Desulfurococcales archaeon | reverse complement strand
AGCATTGCAGCTAGCTTCTCAGCACCAATAACCTTGAGTACTGGAATACCTTTAGGGGGTGCTCCCTCTGAGTACTCCTCAACTATCTCAGCTAGACTCTTCTCCTTAACGCCAACTTCCCTCACCATGGTTGCCTCATAGCCTCTAGACTCCGCATAGTGTATGAAGTCGTATAGTTCAATGTACTCCTCAGTGAATGGTGTAGCGATGATAATTAATCGTAAGGGTTCACTCGCCCTAGAACTTAGTGGTAATGGTATACGTTTAGCCTTAGGGTATAGTCTAAGGCCTGCAGATGGTATACCAGCAAGTACACATACCTCACACTTATCGTCCTCACTAGCCTCTTGCACTCCTCTTACAGCGACATTACGCCACCATGGGTCAAGCCCACTGAGTAGTCTTAGGACCCTTCTAACCTCCATCCACAGCCTTTTGCCCTCAACGTAGACTATTATATCGTTGTAGCCTGCACTCTTATACGATGCTAGTACAGCAATAATACTACGAGTCTTATGGCTATAACCCTCATACACGCAGTTCTTAACAACATCATAGTCTGCAAGCAGTATCCTAGGAGTTGTTGAGGAGTAGTAAGCCAACATGTTTAAAGCCTCATGACAATAATGGCTGAAGCCTTCAAGAGCGAAGATTCTCGCAAGCCTAGGTGAGCATGGTGTAGGCCATACAAAGCCGTTACATATTATCGATACATCTGAGTCTACGTGCTCATAGACTCTATACTCTCTAAACCCCATTCTAGAATCATAAACCTCCATAATGCCTTTAGGAGGTTTAACATCTAGACACACCCTAACCTTCTTGAAGCCTTTAAGAGCCAGTGAAGGTGTGTGAGTAAAACCTGCAATACTACACTCTCTCATCATAGCGTTTAGTGGGGCTATAGAGGAGGCATAGTGTATTGAGTCGATAATGAATACTTGTTTGCTCCTAGTAGGGGGTTTATCGAAGAATGTTGATACTATGATATCACAGTCTTTATCCTCACGCCAGTATAAGCAGGCTCTTAGATTAAGGCTCCTTAGAAAGGATTTTGACACTAATGATGACACGGCTATGGATGGTGTTAGGAAAACTACTCTACGTCTTAGGACTCTATGTAGCAATCCTATCACAAGACTCTCAACTAATAGTCTATAGCCTCCATAAGGGCATAGTACAAGTACGTTATCATCATTAGCTAGCATCTCAGCTACCATTACAGCGTAGTCAACAACCTCTTTAGGCATGCTAGATGAGAGCTTACCAAAACCCTTTTCTAGTAGCCTCTTAGCCTCCTCCTCTAACCCCAAGACCTAACGTCCAATAGCGTATAGGTTTGGTTCAACTCTAGCCTATAAACTCCACAGCTCAGAACACACATCTAGGTGCTCTCTAAGATGCCTTACCAGAGCCTACGTGAGTACCTGGATGCTTTAGAAGCTCGTGGATTACTTGTACGTGTTCAAGAGGAGCTCTCACCAGTGCTAGAAATACCTGCACTGCTGCTAGAGGCTATGAGAGTAAGAGGTCCTGCACTACTCTTTGAACGCGTTAAAGGCTATCCAGAGTGGAGGGTTGTGGGCAATATTTTTGGTAGTTTTAAGCACCTTGAGGTAGCTTTTGGCACTAAACACTTGGAGGAGATAGGCTCAAGAATACTAGAGCCCTTTAAACTCGTATCCTCAGTCTCGCCGCCTACCAGCCTCCTTAAAACAGTATTGAGAATGGTTAAAGCTAGGCCAACAAAAACTCGGAAGGGTCCAGTACAAGAGAATATTGATGAGAATCCATCCTTTAGTAGGATACCAGCGTTCAAGACCTGGCCTAAGGATGCAGGTAGATACCTTACATTCCCCATAGTAGTTGTAAGGGAGCCGGATACAGGGTCTTACAACCTAGGCGTCTATAGGGTTATGATAGTTGATGATAAGAGGGCTATAATCCACTGGCAGATTCATAAGCGTGGAGCTGAAGCAGCTGAAGCATATGGTTCTAGAAGAATACCAGTAGCTATAGTCATTGGAGCTCAACCATCAATACTATTTGCTGGTGTTGCCCCCATACCAAAACCCATAGACAAGTACGTCTTCGCATCAATAATAGATGGTGAGGGTGTAAAGCTTGTTGAAACTCATAATGGATTGCTAGTACCTGCTACAGCTGAAGTTGTTCTAGAAGGCTATGTAGATTTAAATGAAACTATGCTTGAAGGCCCCTTTGGCGACCACTATGGCTACTATACTCCACCAGCTAGGTACCCAGTATTCCATTTAGAGAGGATGATGTACCGTACAAACCCTATCTACTATGGGACTATTGTTGGTAGACCATACTGCGAAGACGCTACTCTAGGCAAAGCTGTCGAGAGGATGTTTCTACCAGTGCTAAAGCTCATACTACCAGAGATTGTTGACATAAACCTACCAGCTGAAGGCCTATTCCAAGGACTAGCGATAGTTAGCATAAGGAAGAGGTATCCTGGACACGCTAAGAAGGTTATGATGGCACTATGGGGTTTAGGGCAGTTAGCGTTAACGAAGATAATAATAGTCGTAGACCATGATGTTAACGTACACGATATGGGTCAGGTTATTGAGGCTATAGCAGCTAATGTTGATCCTGCTAGAGATGTTGTAATAATACCTCATGCGCACGTGGATGTTCTTGACCACTCAACCCCAGTACCAGGATATGGATCAAAAATGGGTATCGATGCTACAAGGAAACTCCCCGAAGAGTATGATGGGAAAGAATGGCCTGAAAAGCTGACTATGGACCCGAAGATTCTTGAGAAGATTCAGAAGATCGCCCTAAAGCTAAAACTTTACGGTGGCTCTTAGCCTCTATAAGCTCTATAATCCACTGGTCTAGATCAACTTCTCCCACTAGTAACCCACTACGCAACAGTGGGATGAGAGTTATAAAAACATTACTGTGGCCGTGCTAGTGGCGGCTCAACTTAAAGTAGTTTATCATTAACCATTAAGCTACGGTGACACTAGCATGGTGAGAGTGTTAGGCATAGATCCAGGGACGAAGAGCTTTGACCTAGTTGTAGTTGAAGACGGGTATGTTGTGTGGGAGTCGAGTGTTGAGACAAGGGATGTAGCAGAGCATCCAGAGAAGCTTATTGAGGCTATATCCTCAGCTGGTGAGGTAGATGCTATAGCTGCTCCATCAGGGTATGGTGTTCCAGTAACGTTTTCAACGGACGTCCTAGATCCTGAGACCTTCGCCTACCGTGTTCTACTTCTCTCAGAACCTAAAGAGGTTGTTGAAGCTGCAAAACGAGGTGAGCCTGGGATGATGGTATACTATGCTCTTGCTAGATGTGTTAGTAAGCTATGCTCAATAGTTGAGCCACCCTCAGTATTCATACCAGGTGTAGTGCATTTACCAACAGTATACTCGTGGGCTAAGTACAATAAGGTTGATCTAGGGACTGCCGATAAGCTTGCCGTAACAGTACTTGCAGTATACCAGTTGGAGAGACTAGGCTGTAAACCTACATTCCTACTACTCGAGATGGGCTATGGCTATAACGCGTTAATATATGTTGAGGAAGGTGTTGTCAAATGGGGTCTTGGGGGTACAAGCTTCTCTACGGGAATGCTTACAGCAGGGCCCTTAGACCTTGAGGTTGTTGTTGCTGGTAGAAAGTGGCTTAGACAAGACGTCTTCTACGGTGGTGTAATGCCGGTATGCAACGTCTTAGATCCACTAGATGCTCTCAGAAAGGCTAGAGAGGATGAAGAGTGTAGAAACGCTCTTAACTCAATGATCAACACCATGTCTATGATCATTGCTGGTGCGTCAAAGAAGTTTAAGTGTAGTAGGCTAATAGTCTCTGGGAGGCTAACACAACACCCTGAACTCCTCAAGATGATCCATGAGAGCATACCACCAGACATTAGCATGGAGGTGCTACAGCCACTAGATGGTGCTAGGATAAGCAAGCATGCTGCTCAAGGATACGCTCTAGTTGTTGAAGGATTACTTGGTGGAAGTGCTAGACACGTAGTCTCAAGGATGAGGATCATGGATGCTTGTGGCACCTGCTTAGACCACGTCTACCATCCCAGACTCTCTAAGGCTAAGAGGATCTTAATTCAGGCTTATAGGAGTAGTGTGCGTAGGCCCAAACTCTGTAGGTGAGTACCATAGTATGGAGGCTATAGAGGCTGAGGGAAGACTAGTTATATCGTCCTCTGAGTTCACAGTTATAGCTCATGGCAACTCTAAGCGCATCTACCTATGGTCTCATGGTGTAGCCTATGATATTACACCACTTTTAACTAGTAATGGAGTCCTTCTAGCTTCTGGTGAGGCTATTGATCTTAGCCTATGGCTACCTCTCATAGTTAGGAAGCCCTTTAGATGTGTTAAGAGTCTCGAATCATACTCTAACTGGCTAAAACAAGCCATACCAGCTTCAAAGCTAAGGAGAGTGGTCATAGCTTATAGTGGTGGTAAGGATAGTAGTATTGTAGCACTACTACTTGGAAAGATTGCTGCAAACACTCTTGGAGTTTATGTTCACGTCCCCTACCTAGAGCCTGAATGGATGATTGATGAAGCGTATAGGATTGCTCGCCGTCTAGGCCTAGATCTAGTAGTGTTGGAGCCTCCTAGGAGAGTAATGCTCTCATGGCTCTATAGGGAAGGACTACCATATAGGGGTTATAGGTGGTGCACATACCTCAAGACTAGGCCTATGAGGGAGCTGATGAAGGCTTGTAACTGTAGGGTTGTAGCTGTTGGTGATAGAGTTTGGGAGGCTCCTAAAAGGCTTAGAAGACTATTAAAACTGGCTCTGGAGGGTAAAGCCTATGAGAAGAACATTATCTATCCCGCCGTCCTCCTATCATTGTACGATATAATATATTACGTGAGGTACTACAACCTAGTGCATAGAGACTACCTTAAAGGGTATGCTAGAGTTGCATGTAGGTTATGCCCCTACAAGTCCTACTACGAGCTTGCTCTTGAAGACCCGTTTAGCGACCTAGAAGATCCAGGACTAATAGAGGAGGTTCTAAGGAGTGAGTGGAGGAGGTGGTATAAGGGCTTAGTCTCCTACGAGGTATTTGTCTCAGAACACTTGTGGCGATACACTCCCCGAGTAGCACAATTGTTTGCTAAGGCTAAGAGTATTGTTGAAAAGATCTCTAGCATAGAGGTTCTCAAGCCTCATAGCGTTAAAGCTC
>CAZTPV010000032.1:0-3175 GCA_964615085.1 uncultured Desulfurococcales archaeon | reverse complement strand
AAGTGTAGAGAGGGCCATCAAGTACTACTGCTATGAGCCAGCTAGGAAACTCTCTGACCGCGAGCAACTGAGAACCTAAAGGCTAACCTTAGAGAACACGTTCATATCCCCTTTTATCCCCCTTCAACACAGTACACAGTGTAGACGAGAGAGGTGCACAAGAGTTGAGAGGTAAGGCCATAGCAGCCATAGTCATAGGTGTTGCATGTATTATTGGAGCTGTAGTACTAGCATACATGTGGTATAGGAGTGTTCAAGCACAATACTATCTTGCTGAGGGAGCAAAATACGTCTCCATGGAGCTTGACGCCTTCGGTAACGGTGACGCCAAGAAGGCTCTAGAGTACTTCCATAAAGCTGTAGACTACCTCAAGAAGGCTCTAGAGCTAAACCCTAACCTCGGTATGGCGTACTACGATCTCTGTGTAGCCTACGGTAATGATGGCTTCTTCCACCACTACTACAAGCTCCCATGGCAGCCAAAGTTCACGGATGCTATACCATGGTACAAGGAGCATGGTGATCCAGAGCTATATCCAGGCTATCCAGGCTCAAAGTGGATGAAAATAGCTCAAACAGCTTTTGAGAAAGCCCTCTACTATTGTAGAAAGTGCCTTCAATTCCCAGATATTAGGGGCTTATGCTATATGCAGCTTGGAGCAATATACTACGACTACGTTGACAACTATACAGCTAGAAAGAACATAGTCTTAAAGTACGACTTTGAAGCTTTAAAGTACCTGGACCAGATAAGGAAGTATGGTGGTAAATACGCTGTATCAGCACTCTACCAGAATATTGCTAGAACATACCTAGCAATGGCTGAGCCTAGAGAGGCTGTGAAATGGTATCTTAAGAGCTTCTACACGTACCAGATAGATGCTTCAGTAGAACACCTAATCTGGTCGCTAATAGACTTAGGCAACTGGACTGGAGCATACTGGGCTGCACAACAATACCTTAAGCATAAGGAGTGGGAGAGCGATCTAGGCCTCATGCCTGCAGCTATAGCAGCATTCTACCTCGGGTGGCCAAGCTACGCTAAGGGAGACTTGCCAAAGGCCCTGTCATGGTGGAGTAAAGCTGTAAGCTACTGCGACGAGATAATCAAGAAGTTTGGACCTGAATCAGACTACTATGGTGAAGCTCTTAGGCTAAAAGCACTAATACACATGTTTGAAGGCCTCTACTACTATAGTCATGGCGAGAAAGAGAAGGGGTTAAAGCTTCTTGAAGAGAGTTACAAGATGCTAGAAGACGATGTTAAGTCGATGACAGATCATATAGAGCATCCAACAGTGCCAGCAGAGGTCCCTGGATCATACTATGAACGCGCACTAGCATACTACTACATGGCTGTTATAGACTTAGAGCTTGGTAAGAAGAGTGAAGCATTAAGCCTCTTCCAGAAAGCGATAAAGGACCTAAAATGGCTTATGAACAACCCGAAGGTAACCAATAGGGAGGTAGCTCACAGAAACTACTACATACTATCATACATCGGGCTAGCAGGTGTCTATGTTAAACTAGCTAAGGTTACAGGAGACAAGAGCTACCTCGACAAAGCTAAGAGCATTCTAGAGAGTTTTGAGCATGTCCTAAAAACCGACCCAGAGCTAGCAGGATGGAAGAGCTACTTTGAATCCAAGTATGGTACTGAGATAGCTAAAGGCCTCTACGAGAGAATGGTTAAGCTTGGAGGCATACCAATATACTTTGGAGTCCTCGAACACTAGCACTTAACCTCAATACACGGTTTAACACACAAGTTTTTTCCCTTCAACTCTAACCCTAAGCGTATTTAAGCTGAGATACCTACCTAGCTTCTCTCAGCCCTAACACTATATATTGGGCTGACCCTAACAAACTAGTTTACGCGAAGCCAGGTAACAGTAGCTCTAGCCTAGTTGGGGGTGTAGCCTTGGCTAAGAAGAAGCGTAGACACGAGGAAGAGACTAGTAAGGAGATGCCCCTACCTAAAGAGGAGGAGGGAACAGTCCTCTGTATCATTGAGAGGCTTATCGGTGCTGACTTCCTACTAGCTAGGTGTGCTGATGGTGTTCAGCGTAAAGTTAGGATCCCTGGAAGCATGAGGAGGAGGGTATGGATGCGTGAAGGTGACGTCATACTTGTAGCTCCATGGGACTTTAAGCCTGATAGAGGTGACGTGATATACAGGTATCGAGGGGATGAGGTTAAGAAGCTTGTTGAGATGGGCCTACTACCTCAAGAGCTGCTAGAACTTGCTGAGGAGCTTAGCTAGTGTACTCCATCTCAAGGTGTTTTAAGGTATGTCGGATAGGCTTAGAGCACTAGTAGTCTACGTCATCGTAGCCTATGCTGGTGGAGTGCTTGTTGATGTATGCTTCCGCCTTCTAGGCTATAGCTTCTGGAGTGGAGGCCTCTACTTCCCCCTCCTATGGGGACTAGCTAGGATGTATACTCCTGCTCTAGCTGCAGTACTAGCCTGCATCTATGTAGGGTATAGTGTTAGGAGGAGACTATTACTCGTAATCCCTAAGTTCGTGTGGAGCTACTTCATAACCCCCCTCATAGCCTATGCTGTAGTTAGCCTAGCACTACTAATCTCAGTGGGTTTAGGTCATCCACCAGTAATACCCACAACACTCCCACTAGGCTATGGCGAAGCTGTTGCCGTACTTGTGCTTGAAGCCTACCTGGCATCCATAACGATTAACAGCTTTTATGCTCTTGGAGAGGAGGTTGGCTGGAGAGGACTACTACAAGGCCTCCTCGAGGAGAAGTTTAGCCTCCTAAAATCATCATTACTTGTAGGCCTTGTATGGGGGTACTGGCATGCACCAGCCTTCTTCATAGTTGGCTTCTACACTGCAAACTATCATGCAAGCTTCACTGAGGCTCTAATAGCATCACTACTATTATTCCCTGTGTTCACCATAGGCTTAGCCCTGTGTCTCGCCGTTATAAGACGTTTGTGGCGGAGTGTACTACCATGCGCCTCCTTCCATGGTGGGATTAACGCTTTAGGAGGCTTAATCACGACTACTGGGTTTAGACTAGTACCAAGCCTAGCCATACTAGCAGCATCATCACTGATTATAGGCTTTACCCTATACTATGCTGTTAAGAGGATTGGAGGTGTAGCTTAAAGGGTGGGTCGTAGGAGGCAGAAGAGGCTAAAGGATAAGGATCT
>CAZTPV010000031.1:0-3905 GCA_964615085.1 uncultured Desulfurococcales archaeon | reverse complement strand
GCCGCTAATAGTGGCTAACCTCTTCGTAGAAGTAGCTAGAAATCCTCTCCTAGGGCTAGCATTGTACGAGACGTTTGCAGCTCTTCCAGTTGTAGTTGTTTCACCCTTAATACTACGTACTGGCAAGAGACATGGTGTAAGGATGCTTACCCTAGGTATGGGGCTTATAGCCTTAGCTGACCTATTGCTGGGTTTCTCATACCGAGTTGAAATAGCTTTACTGGCGGCCATAGTAGCTTCTGCAGGTTATGCGGCTATGGATCCCTTCTTCATGGATGTACTGTTTGTATCAATACCTAAAGAGTATAGAGGTACATTGCTAGGCTTCTTATCGTCATCGAGAAGGCTTATAGGGATAGCAATGCCGGCAATAGCAGGGTTCATAGCTGAAATAAACGCTCACCTACCATTCATACTAGCTGCTATTGCTGTAGCCTCTAGCATGAGCTTAACACTAAACGTTGCAAGACAACGTTACACAAATGCTTGAATAGTTTATTTAAATAATACATAAAATAGAGATGCAAAGGGGGCACTAAGATGTTAAGCGATTACTTACCTATGAATAGTGAAGTTTTGCATTTCATTAAAGTTTTGTCTTGGAGTCTAAAGGCTAGGAGACATAGATTTAGAATTGCCCACATACTCGGGGAAAACATAGTTAAAGTTCTAGGGGGAATTAAGGATATTGAAATAGTTGCTGATCCCGCTAGTGCCGATATTGTCTTGGTAAACACAAATTCTCTGAGCGATTCAATGGATTATTTTGTTAAAGGATTAAGTAAGCACACATTACTAGTAGTGCTTAATATTATAGCAGACATTAATAAGCGACCTGAGCTAATAAAGGAGCTAGGTCTTGCTGGGTTTACTAAATCTATCTTACCGATAAATGGCGGCATTGCTATAGCTTTAAAGAGGGGATACAACGTTAATTTCTTTAAGAAGACTGTTGAGGTTTACCGTGAGTCATTTATTTATGGCCCTAATCCTATAGACTATAATACTGCTTCTGCCCTTTACATATTAGCTAAGTTCATTACTGCTCGTAGAAAGGGTACAATAGTTGAGATTGGTACTGGTCGTGGTTTCTCAACGTTATGGTTAGCGCATGCAGCAAAGGAAACGGGTTTACATGTTATCTCATTAGATAATAAGTGTGATCGGGTAGATTATGCTTTAAAGGTACTTAAAACGCTTAACCTAGATGATCATGTAGAGATACTATGTATTGACGCTAAGAGCTATGATCATGGCAGTAAAGATGTAGTATACGTGTTCATAGACGGTAAGAAGGATGAATACCATCAATACCTAAAAGCTCTAGAACCATACTTACTCCCAGGAGCACTTATATTGGCGCACAATACTATCTCAGATGCACACACCATCAAACCCTACATAGAGAAAGTCTATGCAAAGCCTTACAAATCAATAACTATAGCAACAGATCCAAAGGGGTTAACAATATCAGTCTATATATAGCAAGTTCATCACCTACACACGAAGAATTCAATCGTCCTTAAAGTATATAATGTATAGCTTTTGATAGCGATAGTCATAATTTGTAAATAAAAACAAAATAATAAGCAGAATACCGAGGCAAACAAGTGGTGGTGGACAATGATTTCAGCTAATCGCTTTTCTCTAGCTGTTTTGGTGGTGCTCCTAATACTCAGTAATGTATTTTGGGCATATGCATACTTTACGAGCATACAGCAAAGAGACAATGCCTTAAGAGAAGGTACTACTGCGCTAGCTATAATCTTAGCCCATGCAAGCGCGTTACTAAAGGAGGCTAGTGATAAGGGGCAAAATGAATACTTAGAGGTAGCGTATATGCTCGTTGACCAAGCAATACCTGTTGCACAAACACTAGATCAGTTGACAGGGGGTAGCAGTTGGACCCATAAGATCGTATCCGCTATCGCATCTCTCCATGACCTTTTAGCTAGTATGCATCAAGGATACACCGTCAATAAAGATAAACTGACGAAAACAGGAGACACGCTAAGGAACCTAGTAAAAGCACTTAAAAATTTTGATATAGAAAACATAGAGTACTACTCCGAAAGATTAGAAGCCCTAGCTTATAGTCAATCTTAATAATCCTCAAGCTTGCATCCTTATCTAAATAATCATTGATGTAGATAAATTTCTTTTATCTATCGATTACCATATTCATAGATAGTAGTCAGGAAAGTAGACATTATGTAGTTCTTTATACAGATTATACAAAATCAGGTGTTCGGAAGAATCTAGAAAAGATTAACGAGCTGTAGTCCTTATAAAATGTAGATTTATTGTCACAATTGGTTAAAGATTAAACACTAAATATTATAAAAGGAAATTCCAGCTATATGGTTATGAGGGAATTCTATGTATCCTCGTAGCCTTACATGGACTAAGCTTAAAGAATACATAGATAGCGACATAGGTCCTCTTATAATCCCTATAGGCTCGCTTGAAGGGCATGGCGCTCATCTTCCTATAGATACTGACGCTCTTATTGCTAGCTTTATAGCTGATGAACTAGCTAAGAGAAATAACTGGATATCGCTTCCACCAATAATCTACACCATCGCCGTTCCCGTAAGACCCGGAAATGTATACATTAAGCCAGAGGTCTTTGGAGCATACTTGCTCTCTATAATTAAGCATTTCGTAGAGTTCGGACAGAGGAAGTTTATTCTAGTCCTAGGACATGGCGGTCCAGACATTAAAAATACGGTGATTAAAGTATGTACTACTCTATGCGAAGGACACAACAAGGCATCCATAGCGACATTCCACGTAGCCTACATTCTTAACAAATTAGGTCTCGTTAATACATCTAAAGATAAACATGCAGGCATGTGGGAAACAAGTATAGTAATGGCAATAGATAACAGTCTAGTTGGCAACCTAAACGTCTATAGAGACGTGGATCCTAGGAAATACGGTGTTGTAGGAAACCCATTAAAAGCCTCCCCTGAAATAGGCTCTAAATTTGTTGAAGCAGTAATTAATTATATAGAGAACCTTGTCAAGAGTTTTCGATTTAGCGGGTGTCACTACGATTGGTTGTAAGAAAAATATGCTAAACCTAATTGAAAAGCAATTGTAGAAAATATTGCATTTAATGCCACATTATTTATGGAATTGTTTTACTTCTAGAGCTATACCTCTATATGACTAGTAATATCAGAGGGGTTGAATAATTCAAAGTGAATGAGTTTAATTAATTAGCCAATTCACATAGATCGTAACTTGTGTTTTGTTATTCTTTAAATCTTCTGATGCTAGTTAAGATTTCCCTTATTAGTAGATAAACAAAAAGACTGAAAGACAGACCTTATCTTCTCACTCTATGTAGATATAAATTTATGTTTAGTTAGAGAGCGGCACAAGTTTATAAAGTGCGTGCCAAAAGTGCTTAAAAACTTGTGCCAATACCGTGTTTTCGAGTTTATATATACTTAGCCTTTCATATCCAGAGGGTGTTGGTGTCTGGGAGGGCTAGGTATATTGTTTCCAGAATCAGGTTAATCCTAGAGAAAAATAGTGGGTTACTAAGGGATGTTGACGTAAGAAACTGGTTGCGTATAACGTATCCATTACTACTGGAGCATGCCTCTATAAGAGATAAGGAGTTCTTCAAGACCCTTAGCATCTACCTCTTCAACAAGCCTCATAAGCAGCTTCAATAAGTTTTCCTTATCTTTTTTCTTCCTAAGCACCTCCTCCATATCGTGTTCCATTAACTTTAACCCACAGTTGGGGCAGAATCTAGCTCCCTCTGGTACCAGGGCTTGACACCTTGGGCAAATCCTTATTTCTCTACTACCATTATTCTTGCTGCCATTCATCATCTTGTAAACTTGCTTTAATTCAAAGGCTCTTGTATACCTTAGCACCATGTCTAC
>CAZTPV010000030.1:0-5275 GCA_964615085.1 uncultured Desulfurococcales archaeon | reverse complement strand
TGGGATTATACTTTAAGGCTCTCTCAAGAAGCATGACAGCTGGCTTAACTGGATCCTTTAACTCCTCTGGAGGTTTACCACGAATTATGGATTCTAGGGGTCCACCCTCAACCGGTATTACACCAGGGGTATCGATCATGTACATGCTCCTCCCTATACGGTAGAGCTGCGTATGCTTAGTATATCCAGGGCTTCCAGGTATGGGGCTTGTAGAGGCGGAATGCCTCCCCTTTAACGCGTTAATGATAGTGGATTTGCCGACCTTAGGGAAGCCAGTAACAGCTACGATAATGGGTTCAAGACCCTCAGCAACATCTCTAATAGCCTTTCTAAGAACTCTAGTCCCCTTATGATCTCTAGCAGCTATGTACACGCAGTGGTAACCTCTATCACTAAATAGTTTCTTCCACCTCTCTGCAATACTACGAGGAATAAGATCAGATTTGTTAATCACTAATATAAGCTTCTTACCCATAGCCTGAACCATACGTTCAAGTCTTCGGCTACGAGTAGCCATGGGATCCCTTGCATCAAGTACCTCTAATACAACATCAGCTCTCTTAACAATCATTGCTAAAGCCTTCCACGACAATAACTGCATACTTTACTCCACCAGCCTATGTGGAGTAGGAGAATACGGTAAACACCCCTAATAACATTATGATGCTAGCATCTATACTGCTAGGCGTATGGTGGTAAGAGAATTAGGGAGGAGAAAGCGAAAAAGCCTGTAGGATTATGGGTTAGCTCTAGGCTTACTTAGCCTTAACGCCAGTTAACCATGCTTCAACGCCGCTTATGACAACCTTAATATCATAGTACTGACCACTAGCTATCACGGTGGAGAGTGTTGGATCTTTAAGCGTTATTTTGAAAGCTTCGCCTGGATCAACTAGTCCATCACCGGTTGCATCGGTGATATTGCCATTTGAATAGGGGTTGCTTATGACTTTCGCATAGGCTAGTGTACCATTATAGTGGAAGTAGATGTAAACACCAATGTCTTTCAATGACTTGAGGTCTATTGTTGTTGTTCCAACATTCCTTCCGTAAATTACTTGAGTATTGCTCCCTCCCTTAAGGTCGGCAGCTTCTAGGCGAATGTTTATCTGCATTTCTGCTGGTAGGTTAGTTGCACTGCTTGTGAAACCTGTAAGCCACATGTATAGTATTATGCTTGCAGCTATACCTATTAGGATTAGTAGTAATGCTACTACGAGTGGCGATATACCCTTTAGCATTCTCTTCATAGTATTCACCCTCTACTTAACTCTAGTTATCGTCGTAGTTTATAGCCTAATTTAAACAGTTCGCTTTAACTAACTGCTTCTCATACGATAGGGCTCACGTACTTCAAGGTATTACTGTTTGCTGGTTTACTAAAGCCGAGCTTATACACACGTATAAAACAGTAACTGATAAGTATAGTATAGAGGATCGATAGTAGTGAGCCTACTATAACCCAATACTTGTTCACAACTGTTAACACGATGCTAATGGGTTTCAATTCTATAAGCCTTATAGTCGCATATGCTAGTGGAGGAGTTAATGATTCACGTATGAGTTGTAGAGCTTTTGTATAGGGATACCATCTTACCTCCTCCTCTATGAAGAGCTGTGAGTGTGCTGCTATGACTGAGAGGTAGTACAGTGAGAAGAAGAGAAGTGGAATTAGTGAAGCTACTAGATATGTTTTAAGGAGTTTTTGATCCCTCCTCTCAAACGCGATGCATATTATGAAGGGGTAAGCCCAGAAGAGGTATGCTGGGTTAATAACTTTCCCTGCAACTAGGTAAGCTAGTAGCGAGAGAGCAACTACATACTCTATTCTAACTAGTCTACTTCTCTCAATCACTATTGGTGCTAGTGTTAATGCATATATGGTGATGAAGATTATAAGCCACGCCTTAGAAACCGTTAGGGAATAAGCTATGTTATAGCCTGTAAGGAGTAGGGTTAAACTCCATATTGATGGTCCCTGAGGCAGTCTTGAGGCGTGAAAGCCAGCAATACAGTTTATCATTGAACCTATATGCGAGTATAGTATGAAGGGCATTAGAACGATTATGCTCGTGACTATAAGGCCTACAAGCCATTTAATAGCGCTTCTTGCTCCATTTCTTAAAGCATAGTAGGATACTAGATGTGGTAAGGCTAGGACAGCAGACTGTTTAAAGAGAGCTGATAATGCTGCTGAGGCACCGCTAAGTATGCTTCTCTTCTCATACGCCATATACACAGCTAAAAATAGTAAGACGCCCATAAATATGTCGAAGTTGTAAGGTCCTATGACAGCTAGTGTAGGCGGCCCTAGTAGGAGTAGAATGCCAGCCCTTCTACCATATCTCCTTCTAATCATTAACCATAGAGCCATCAATGCTACAATTAATGGTGCTTTAACGATGATTCTAATAATTAGATCAGCATACTGTTGTACTATTAGAGCAGCCATGCTATTAACGCTGGAAATATACTGTAGGGTTTGATATAAGTGGTAGCTGGCAAGGTAGCTAGCAACAAATATTGCTGGTGCAAGTGGTGGATAAACAACTCGGTAGCTCCACCCCAATAGTAGTGGTGCAAGATAGATTCGTGCAAGCCCCAGCTCGAGGCTAGCTATAACCCAGTTACGGAAAACGTGTACATCGTATCCCTGCCACATAGTAGCAGCAGCTACTAATAGTACCACTATTGCAAGTCTCTCGCTCCAGCTAAGCCTAGACATACTCAGCACCAAGCATACACACTAACGTTTCCTGTCGTCTCTCATCCTCCTCAGTCTAAGCTACTACTACCACGTCTTCCGAGATTCCTCCTAGTATAAAAGTGGTTAGTAGCGATACTATTAGGGCAGGCTGTGATACCATAAAAACAGTATTAATCTTCCGTCTAGCTTGAGGAGTAATGAGCCGCTAGGCTTCCTACACGATGGTGATATTATTGTGGAACAGAGGAAGAGGCTCATACTAAGGTTACTTGTAGGGTTAGTGACCATAGTCGTAGTGTTATTGCTTGTATCAAGGGCACTGAATGTGAGTCTTCTCAGAGAGGTGTCAAGACTAAGCCTTGACGAAGTACTCTTATTTCTAGCTCTCTTCGTTATGGCGGAGAGTTTAAGAGCTTGGAGGCTTAAGCTGATAGTAAGTACTCTGGGTCCTAGTCCTGGTATGCTTAAAGCTCTAGGCTCTAGGCTTCTAGGTGATGTAGTTTCCTCCCTAACCCCTAGTGTTGCTGGTGGTGAAGCTCTAAGAGGAGTTATCGCTGGTGGTGATCTAAGCTTATCCTATGCAACAGCAGGGATTTTAGATGGCGTATTCGACCTCTATGCAAACTACGTCTACGCAATTCTACTTGCACCACTAGCTCTAAAGGTATCATACTTCTATACTACTTTAGCTCTTATTCTTGGAGGGTTAGCAGTTAGCTTTTGGTGCATAGCTCTAGGTTTCACTAAACTCCATGATATTGCTAAGAGGATTATACCTAGGAGGTTTTCAGGACTATTAGAAATTCCGTCGACTCTAAGGAGGCTTAGCACTATCTTGTGGGGGGTTAAGTTCACAGCTATAATCTCCATATCACTAGTCTCTTGGCTCCTCCAATGCCTACAATACTACGTGGTTTGCATGAATCATTGTGGAGGAGCTAACCTCCTAAGAGTGGTTATGGCTTATACATACTCGAGTTTAATGGGGTTAATACCCCTACCTGGTGGTGTAGGTGTTTTCGAGCTAGCAGCTTCAAGCTATACTTGTCCAGAAGCAGCCATAAGTTGGAGACTCTTATGGCTAATTGCAATAACGTTTTCTGCTCTTTTAGGTAGTATACTATCCCTCTCTACACTTTAGCAACTCGTAAAGTAGCATTACAAATGATGAAACAACATTATAGCTTGCGCCACTAACGCTCATAGGTATACGGCATAGTACTACCCTATCGCTTGGTAGTTTAGCTATCTCTTCAAGGGGTATACCATAGTCCTCAGCACCAAGCAATACCACAATACTATCCTTATTGCATAGCTCCTTTACACACTCTGAGATCAACTTCTTTGCATAAGTTTCCAACACTAGTATAGGTGAGCGTAACGGCGCTTTACTAATCGCCTCATCAAGACTTCTAACAGCTAAGACGTTAGCGTTATAGCTGAAACTAGGTCTAGGTATAATTATTAGCTCAGCTCCTACATGTCTACATATATTTAGGAGATCACGAACATTTTGAGGGTTCTTGGGATGGTAGAAGACCACAATAATCCTCATATTGTGCTACTCAACCCCCCTTCCTCCTTTGATGTCGCTATAATAGCTCGAACCCTATATGTTGGTTTAGGATTAAATTCGTGGAAACTCACGATAGTGAATGGTAATGTTAAGATCTGGAAAATAGTTGTTGATAGTAGAGTACCCATTAGCATAGTTAAAGAGCGCATCAAATACTATAAGAGGCTTGAGGATAATCTAGTACGCCAATTCAACCCCAAAACAACTGTAATCGTGGATCCTCAAGGCGAGTACATAGGATCGTTAAGTATTGAGCCAAAAACTCTAGTAGTGTGTTATGATGAGTGTAAGCTCCAAGAGCTTCCTAGAATCAAAGTTATAGGCTTACCGTCGCTCACGTACGAGGCTATAGCTGCAATTTACGCTTTCTACATAAGGTCTAAGGAGCCTACAAAGACAATCCCACATTGCGATAACCCCCTACCTCCAAGAGACCTCCTATATCTATCTCGTAAGATTCTTGAGTCGGTACAAGTCTTTGACAACTATTATGTCCTAGAGCCTTCAGCTATAGCTAATGTAGTTAAAAAACTCTTAAGTAGGTATGGCCTTCTAGCATACCCTCATAAGACAGTTATTAGCTTTGACAATGTTAATGGCAGTATGATGGAGTGTATAGTAGTTGAGGTCTACAATAAGGCTCTCAACAAGCTTTACGAGAGTATAGTGAAAGTTAAAGATAGACTGGTAGAGATTACTATACCATCACTAGGCGAGTTCAAAGCAGCCATATACCCTGAAGAATCTATAATATGTACTTGTCGTATAGGATGTATTAGTGGTGAATCACAAGAGGAGAGAATAGCTGAAATACCGTGCGTGGTGGGTGATGCAACTCTACAAGCTACTTTCTCCTCTAAGACTTCTAGCTCGTAGCATTCTACGCAATGGTTTGGAAAGACTAATTGCTAGCTACTCTAAGCCGTTAACACCCATCGACCGTGCAAAATACGCTCTAAATGATATTGAAGGAAACATAACATTATACATTC
>CAZTPV010000029.1:0-5991 GCA_964615085.1 uncultured Desulfurococcales archaeon | reverse complement strand
AGGCTTAAACATACAAGTCTAAGGGCCTAACATTGACATGCCCTATAACGCCTAGTGGTAGAGTTAGGTGGCTTGGAAGAGTCTTTAGAGACTATGTTGCAAGCCTACCAATAGCTCGTAGCCGTATCATCGACATATGTATTGGTAGGAGGCTAGTATATGTTGAGGTTGAGGGTGGATACATAGGTGTATCGTTCTCCCCAAGCCTAGAGCCTCCAGACGAGTCTATAGTAGCTCTAAGCCTTGCCGAGCTAGTGTCACTTGCATGGCAGCACCCAACACTATCATCACTAGCTCTAGCTGGCATGAGTGCTACACTATGCTACTCCATAGACTCTAGTGAGCAGCTTAAAGAGTTATACTGGTGGGTTAACCTACTAGACCTCATAGACCTCACTGGTGTTAGGAGGCTAGGCATGGTGGGCTTCATAGAGCCTCTAGCTAAGGCTGCTAGAAGGCAGGGTGTAGAAGTGCTAGTCTACGATGATAATGAGGTTCATAGAGCTCTAGCTGCTAGAGAGGGGTTTAGAGCTTTTACAGGATCGCAACTACTCGCAGATATAGAGGATCTAGACTATATCATCGCTAGTGGCTCAGCACTCATAGATCCAAGACTAATCCTCCTAGCTAGGAGGAGTGGTATTAGATACTCACTCGTAGGCCCATCCTCAAGCATACCACCAGCTGTAGCAAAAACCATTGGTGCTGAAGCTGTATGTGGCTGCTACATACCTCCAAGGGTTAGGCTAAAGGTTAAGACTCTCGTAAAGCTAGGCTATGGGTTCAAGAAGGTTAGTAGACTCGTATCAAAATGGTGCTACACTCTATAGCATGTACAACTAGGATTAAATATTATCCATAATGTGGTATAGGGGTTTTAAACCAGTGGAGAGCTACAGGTTTGAGCGGGCTTTATGGGGTCTAGACCTCAAGGCGCAGAGGCTCTAGAGTACCTTAAACCACTACCTAGGAGTCAGAGACCCTACAGCCTTAGATCCTTCACCTGGATGATGTTCAGCATGAACACCTGCATACCAATGTTCTTCCTTGGAGCTATAGCCTACAAGCTTGGTATAGGCTTGTGGGAGGCTATAGGAATAGCACTACTAGGCAACCTTGCAACAGTCATAGTCATGATACTCAATGGGCTACCAGGCTATAGGTATGGCATACCATACCCTATACAGGCTAGAGCAGCGTTTGGCTCTAAGGGCTACCTAGTACCTGTAGTGTTAAGAGCTATCGTTGGTGCTGGATGGTATGGTATTGAAGCGTATAACGCTTGTTTAGCCCTTCTATTCATAGCTCTTCTAGCTCTGGGTGTGCCAGCTCCTCAGATAACGAGTACTGCTGTGAGGCTAGTGCTCCCGGTACTAGCTGGCTACATTGTACTAGCAACGCTTGTGACCATGAAGGGGCTTAAGGGTATTGGTGTTGTAGCAGAGTATGGTGGGCCACTACTCCTACTCTACTTCGCATGGCTTCTAGCCTACATCGTTCTTGGTGGTAGAGGCTCCAGCCTAATCACTAGTACAGCTGCGAGTGCTAGTTTTACAGCACTGTTAACCTATCTTGCTGTTCAGACTAACTGGTGGGCTACAGTAGCTCTAAACATCTCTGATCTAACGAGGGGTGTTGATAGCCCAGTAACCCTCATTGTAGCACCACTACTAGGTATTGTTGGTGGGCAAGTACTAGGAACCTTCATAGGCTACGAGCTAGTAGCCTTGACGGGGAAGTGGCTACCACAGGAAATAGTGTTGCTAGCACCAACAATACCAGCTATAGTCTTAGGAGAGATCTTCTGCTTCCTAGCACCATTCTCAACGGATGTTACAGCAAACATACCACCAGTACTCGACTTGACTGTTGGAGTTACTAGGAGATGGAGTCTAGCAGTGATCCTAGCGTGTGCTATAGGCTTCATAGTTGCTCCATGGTGGGCTGTAGAGAAGGGGCCAGACATAGTCTCATACGTTACAGCTTTCGCGTCAAACTATGGAGTGCTCCTAGGCCCTATTGCTGGCATCCTACTAGCCGACTACTATATTGTTAGGAGGGGTCGCTACAACCTAGAGGAGATCTATAATGGTGGTGTAGGGTTTAACTGGGCTGCTCTAGGATCTCTAGTAGCCTCCATAGCGTTATGCTATGCTGTTAGCATAGCATTGAATCAAACTGTTCATGTAGGCCTACTAGTCTTCCCATCACCCTTAAGCTGGTACATAGGCTTAGCATCTGGGCTCGTAATCTACACTATTGCTAGCCTTGCTTCTTATAGGCGTCGGCTACAGCCATCCTAGCAGCCTCGAGAGGATCGTCGTAAGTTTTTACACCAGCTTTTTCAAGTATTCTTTTACCCTCCTCACTTCGTGTACCTGTAATCCTCACATGTACAGGTTTCACAACCCTAGACTCCTCTAGAGCCTCAACAATACCCTTAGCAACCTCATCGCAGCGTGTTATGCCACCATAGATGTTTACTAGGATGCTTCTAGCCTTAGGGTATTCCAGGAGTAGTCTTACAGCATTCCTAACACGCTCTACTGAAGCACCACCACCAATGTCTAGAAAGTTTGCTGGAGCCCCACCAGCCATTCTAACTAGATCCATTGTTGCCATGGTTAGTCCAGCACCATTACCCATAACGCCTACACTACCGTTAAGCTCTACGAATGCTAGCCCAAGACTCCTAGCCTTCTCCTCCCAGTAGCTATACTCACCACTATACTTCATGAACCTTGTAAGCTCTTGGTGGCGGTATAGAGCGTTATCATCGACTATGATCCTAGCGTCGAGAGCTACTATATTACCACTGGTTATGGTTGCAGGGTTTGTCTCAACAAGCTCAGCGTCCATGGCCTCAAATGCTCTGTAGAGGGATAGTAGGTGCCTAGCATAGAGGTTTACATGTTGGCCACGAAGCCCTATAGATTTAGCTAGCATTCTAGCCTCGTAGCCTACAAGACCCCTAAAAACATCAACATGGATTCTCTTAAACTCTTCTGGATGCTTTCTAGCTGCCTCCTCAACATCTACACCTCCAAGCCTTGAAGCTATAACTACTGGTTTTCGAGCAGCTCTATCAATGGTTACTCCAGCATAAAGCTCCATCTCGTGTTCGATAGCCTCCTCGATAAGCACTAGTCTAACTCTCATGCCCTGAATACTAGAGCCTAGAAGCCTTGAAGCCACCTTAGCAGCTTCATCAACATCCTCGACTCTAACTATGCCTCCAAGCCTCCCCCTACCAGCTATTGGTATCTGTGCTTTAACCATGAGCGGCGGCTTAAGATCTACACTAGCTATCTTAGAGTAGGGGTCTTCGCCTAACTCTACTACAACGCCACGTGGAATACTAACACCATAGCCTGCAAGTAGTTGCTTAGAAAAGCACTCTAATAGCTTCACTACAGGCCACCAAGTAGGATCCTAATGCTATAGGGTCTAAAACTAGTACTAGTTAGACCATGGGTGACCTAGAAGTGTGTGGATGATGTGCTTACCTTAACAGTGTTAAAGCTGTGGGATTAGACTACTTCTTAACACCCCAGTATCGTGTATGGACTACCCTCCTAGGCTTAGGCTCAACTAAGCCTCTAATCAATGCTATGGCGTAGAGTAGTGTCTCTGGTCTTACTGGGCATCCTGGAGCATAGAGTACAGCATCAACCTCTATGCCACGTTCTTTAAGTACTTCTAGGAGTCTTGGAACTCCACCTAGCACACTATAGCTGTCACGCCACATGTTACCACCAGTAGCACATGTGCCAGCTGCTATGATGGCTCGGGGCCTAGGCATAGACTCTATGGCTTCAAGCACTTCTGGCAGTATTTTTAGTGTTATAGGGCCGGTTAGTAGTAGTGCATCAGCCTGCCTAGGTGATGCTACAAGTCTTACACCGAACCTTTCCGGGTCGTGGTATGGTGATATCAAGTCCAGTATCTCTATGTCACAGCCATTACATGAGCCAGTGTTTAGGTGGAATACCCATATGCTTCTCTGAAGCCATTCTGGTAGTATGGGCCTACTAGATTTAGCCTCTTCAACTCTGTATGGGGTCTTCATGCTCTTAGGCGACTCGTGGACAACAATGTAGTCTAGAGCACTAATGTTGTCTGTCACCTCTTCGAACTCCCTTGTGAAGCTTATAGCGTTAAACCTACATGCATCAATACATAGGCCACAGTGTATACATTGAGACGAGTTGTAGGCTACTATCCTCCTTAGAGTCTGCCTATCAAGCATGTAGACTAGTGCTCCAGTAGGGCATGCACGTGCACATAGTCCACAGCCACGACACTTCTCTGGGTCTATCCTTATAGTACCCCTATACCTGTCGGTAACTATTGGCTTCTCATAGGGATACCTCTTAGTGGCTACTCCAGCCTTTAAGGCGAGCTTAAGTGTCTTCAATGGGTTCTTCAACTAGGCCTCCACCTCCCCTTAACTGCAATCCTCCTAGCGGGTACAAGGGATCTAGAACCAGTCCTCCTATCTACGATGATTAGCCTATCTGTGCAGGAGAAGCATGGGTCTATAGTAGCGATAGTGGCAGGAGCTTCAGCTAGTGGTGCACCCTTAAGCATTACTGGTAGAGCTTGTAGGTTCTGGTAGGAGGGGGCACGAACTCTCCAACGGTAGAGGCGGCCACCACTACCAGTCATAACGTAGTGGAAGTCTTCTCCTCTAGGAGCTTCAGCTAGTGAAACTGCTTCAAGACCCTCTGGGATTTTTAGCTGCTTCCCATAGTGTATGGGGCCTTCAGGGATCATGTCTACCGCATGCTCAATTATATCTGCTGAAACTAGTACCTCTCTAGCTCTAACCATGAGTCTTGCAAGGTTATCACAGCCATCCTCAACAACCACTTCAACACCAATAGTCTTGTATGCTGCGTAGGGGTAGTCTCTCCTAACATCCCTATTAAGTTTAGAGCCTCGTGCAGTTGGGCCTACAACAGAGTACCTCCTAGCTGTCTCTGGATCAAGGACTCCAGTACCCTCAAGCCTCTTAACGAACTGTGGTGTTGAAAGAGCAGCTTCAAGAACCTTCCAGAACTCCTTTGCAACGCTCTTAGCCTCTCTTACAGCATAGTTTAGGGTTTCCCTAGGTATATCCCATCTTAAGCCTCCAACCCTGTTGATCCCGTACATCTTCCTGCTACCTGTAAGCTTCTCTGCAACAATGAGTATCCTCTCCCTAACCCTCATTGCCTGCATGAAGCCAGTGTCATAGCCTAGTACGTGGCATGTTGCTGCAAACCATAGTATGTGGCTATGTATCCTTTCAACCTCTAGTAGTATTGTTCTAAGAAATTCTGCTCTCTCTGGAACCTCAATCCCTACTGCAGCCTCGACAGCCTGAGCATAGCATGTGCTGTGTACGAATCCACATATACCACATATCCTTTCAGCTATGAAGCATACCTGGTCGTAGGTTAGCTTAGACTCTGCAATCTTCTCAATACCTCTATGCACGTTGAATCCCCTATACCTTACATCAACTATCTCCTCACCCTCAACTACAAGCTCGAAGATCTCCGGCTCATGTAGTGCTGGATGGTAGGGGCCTACCGGGACTACAAGTCTCCCTGGTGTTGATGGTTTAACGGGAGCTATCTTCCTCGTGTACTCTACAGGCTTATAGTTGTAGGGGACATCCTTTCTGAGAGGATAGACGTCTTTAGGCCACCAGTCTGGGAGGAATATCCTCCCCTTGATGGGTAGGCCCTTAAACTCTATACCTAGGAGCTCGCGAGCTTCAGCCTCATACCATAGAGCTGTTGGTGCTATACTAGCGATACTCTCTACTACAGGCTCTTTAGGGTCGAGAGACGCTTTCACAGCTACTATACTACCCTTACAGTCGTAGAAGTGGTAGACTGTAAACCCTCTACCTCTAGGCCTCTCATCCAATGCAGCCATCACGATATAGTAGCAGTCTCTTGATAGGCTTCTACAGGCATCTAGTAGCTTACCTGGATGAGC
>CAZTPV010000028.1:0-15280 GCA_964615085.1 uncultured Desulfurococcales archaeon | reverse complement strand
TGCCCAGTAGGGGCAATCACCCTCACCCGAGATTTCGAGCTCGCATCAGTGAGTAAAGATGATCTTCGTGTAGAGTTGAAGGCAAAGCTCCCACAGTGTAGTGTCTGTGGAAGGATACTTGACTATACTAGGGAGCATGCTGAGCTAGCAGTATTAGCTCTCGAGGCTTCTGAAACCCCAGGACTAGGATACTATGTGAGAAGAGCATCTAGTGAATGCACCCATTGTAGGAGGCTGATATCAGCTTACAAGCTTGCTAAAGCCCTAAAAGGTGGCGAATAGGCTATGGAGCTAGACTATAGACGTAAGCTAGTTGACGAGATTAAGAGGGTTTTAAGGAGAAGCTTCTACATCCTAAGACTAGATAGTGGCTCGTGCAATGGATGTGATATAGAAATCTTCGCAGCGTTAACACCAGTCTATGACGCTGAGAGGTTTGGGATAAGGCTAGTATCCTCGCCTAGGCAAGCTGATGCTCTGGTAGTCACTGGGCCAGTAACGAGACAATTTAAGGATGTTCTTTTAAGGGTCTATGAAATGCTTCCAGAACCAAGAATCGTTATAGCTGTGGGTGCTTGCGCTTGTAGTGGAGGTATATGGCATGACAGCTATGCTGTTGAAGGTGGTATTGATCGCATAATACCTGTAGACGTATATGTGCCAGGATGCCCTCCCCACCCTGCTGCAATAATCCATGGACTATTAGTTGCTCTAGGCATTATGGGACAGAAGCTTAAGAAGACCTCTTTGAGCAAGGAGGCTCACGATATTAGCATTCGCCAGCTCATAAGGATTGTGGGGTGGGAGTGCTATAAGCGTATAAGAATTCTCGTAGAACAATACCTAGGGTATAAGGATGGATGGAGACTGATTACAGACCTCTCTAAGCTACTTGTAAGCGTTAAAAGCCTAGACGAGGCACTTAATGCAATAGAAGCACTAAAAGACTCGTATAGTGACGATAGGGTTGCAGCCGCGTTAGATAAGGTGGCTAAGGTTCTTGAAGCCTTTAACCCATGGGGTGATAGGGGTTGAAGTTTAAGGTATATAGGGTAGCAGGGGTGCTAAGGCCTGGCAGCTCTAATGATCCTAGGATGATCCACGTTACTATTCAGAGGCATGTTGTGTCCGAGTTCACTATCCTACAGTACTGTGGCGAAATAGATGAGGAGGAGCTGAGGGCGGCTGGCCTAATTAAGCTAATAAATAAGCTGGAACAGGTAGGTGAAGTTCTCCTAAAGAGTGTTGATGTCCCTAGGATAGAGGCAATACTACCATCTTGTAGGGGTTCAAGGTTCCTCGTTCTCAAGAGGTGATGTAGGTGCTAGCTAACATAATACTACTAGGCGAGATCTTAGCTCCTACGGTTGGTGCCCTTATTGCAGCATTGTTGCCAGACAGGTTTAAGCCCTTCATAGTATCAGTGGCGTCTAGTGCTCTATCTTTCGCCTTCTACATCATTCTAGTATCTTCATCAACACCACCTCTTCACGCTCATGTTGGTCATCCACTGATACTATTTAGGATAGATGCTTTATCAAACACGCTTGCTGGTGTCACTACACTCATAGGATTACTATCAATAATCTACTCTTATGGTTACCTATCGCCGTACAATCGTGAACACCCTATTCGAAGTGGGTGGAGCCGCTACTACTCTCTAATGCTCATTTTTGAAGCATCTATGCTTGGTGCTTCGTATTCAGCAACATTACTTACATTCCTGATATTCTATGAGTTAACGTCACTATGCTCCTACATGCTAATATCCTTCTATGGTGGTGAAGCGGATAAGAAGGCTGGGCTCAAGGCATTCATTTTAACGGGTATTGGTGGCTTAATGCTCTTGCTTGCCCTATCAATGTGCTATGCTTATACTGGTAGGCTGGATTTCAATGCACTACCACTACTTCACGGAGCACCGTTACTAGTTGTGTTAACTCTCATACTCGTTGCTTCATGGGCTAAAAGTGCTCAACCACCATTTCACACATGGCTCATAGACGCTATGGTGGCTCCGACACCAGTAACAGCGTACCTACACTCAGCTTCTATGGTGTGTCTTGGCGTCTACTTGTGGGCTAGATGCTTAGAACCATTAATACTAGCACATAGTGTTAGTAGTGTAGTGCCTTTAGCGTTGGCTTCAACTATTCTTGGGCTAGCAACAGCATACTACATGGGAGTAATGTACTATCAGGCTAAGGATCTTAAAGAGCTTCTAGCATATAGTACCATAGCCCATTTAGGCATAATGTTCGCTATCACTAGCTTAGGAGTTCTACAGGGTGTTGTATATGGGGTCTATGCGGCAATGTACTATCTATGGAACCATGCCTTTACTAAAGCACTATTATTCCTTAGTATAGGCTCTATAAGCTATGCTATTGGGGCTAGAAGCATAGAGGTGTTAACCTCACGCCACCTTAGCCACTCAGATGTAGCAGCTTTAGGATTTATCGTAGGCTCTTTATCAATTGCTGCAATACCTCCTCTAAACATGTTCTTTAGCAAGATAGCAGTACTAGTGCTAGGTCTCAGGGGGCCTTTAATAGCTTTAATCGTGGCAGTACTAATACTCGTGGAGGGATATATCCTTACACTACCAGTATTCTCACGCCTCTCTATCAGTCTTCTCAGAGGTAGTGGTGGCACTGGTAGTGAGTATGAGATACCATTGGCTATGAGGGCGACCATACTAGCTCTAGTAGTTAGTGCTGTGGTTTCAGCTTTTACTACACCATTATCTCGGTTCTTATACTGGTAACCTTTTTATCCCGCTTTAAGGGCAAACGCTTTAACTTCGAGAACCTCTTTTACCCTTTGCAATCCTAGTACTAGATGGAGGAGAGGGTATGCCTACACTACCTATAGCCTATGGCCTATTCGGCTATGGTACTGCTGCATTAACTTATGGGCTCTACCTTCTTACTGGATTTCCTCAAGCCTCTAACGAGGCTGAGCAGAAACGGATTAGAGCTTCTCTAATCGCTAATGGCTTCTGCTTCGGCGGTATAGCCCAGTTCACTACAGCTATAATATTGTTTGCACTATTCAACGATATTGTTGATGCAACAACTTTCGGGGTCTTTGGAGTCCTATGGACCGCCATATGGCTTAATGACTTCTTTAACCTTGATCCGAGGGCCTTAGTGTACCTAGACATAGCTATCGCCATATACACTGTGTTTGCTGGTTCATGGGCACTAATACTAGGTCATCCAGTAGTAGCTTTCCTACTATGGAGTATCACAGCGTTAGTCATAGCGCTATGCTTGCTTCATGGCAAGGGTAAGGCTGCTAAGCTATCTGGGGCACTGGCTTTAGAGAATGCACTAGTAGCATACTATATATGTATGGCTGTAGTCTATACGGAGCTTGGTATACCACTGCCATTCTGAAAAGAAGTTAGGCAGATGTACCTAAACCTGCATGTTCTAAAACAACGTCCTACGAGGCTTTTTCTCCCTCCTTTCCCGCTAGCACTATTTAATCCTCCATGGCGGGTTACTGACTCTACATGATATCTTGTCTCTAAGACTTGTAGTCTCTAGGGCTCCCCTCCTACTTATGTGGAGGAATGTGCAGTCTGGGACATCGTCGTACACTGTTAGGCCTGGTGCTATCCATGAGAAGGCTCCTACACGTACGCCAGGCATTAAGCTAACATTGATACCAGTTTGAGCATATCCTCCTATGAATGCTCCAAGTTTTCGATGCTTGGTATCAACTATTCTTCCTCGAATCCTGATCTTAATGGTGTTGTGGTCGAAGCGTAGATTAGCTGTTATGGTTCCTGCTCCTAGATTTGAGGCTTCGCCAACTATGCTATCACCTACATAGTTTAAGTGAGGGACTTTAGCATACTCCATGATTATGGAAGCTTTCACTTGTGTTAGAGCTCCAACCTTGGATTCTAAGAGTGTTAGAGTATATGGCCTAATGTGTGATAGTGGTCCTACTTCTCCTTCAATCCATGAAGGCCCCTCGATAACTGATCCAGCTCTAACTACTGCTGTGGGTGCAATGTATACTGGTCCTATAATCTTAGCACCTGTTTCAACCTCTCCTTCAATCTGTTGTGTCTTTAGCTTAGATAGCTCATGCCTAACAACTTCTAAGAGGCTCCAAGGAGTACCTACATCACGCCAGAAGCCATTATACGCTACCACGTTAACTCTTGTCTTCTTCGCAATATAGGTTAGTGCGTCTGTAGCCTCGTACTCACCTCTAGGGCTTAGTTTAACTACTTCCACAGCCTCTTCTAGCACCTGTCTATCTAGCACCATTAGGCCAGTGTTTACAAGCCCTGGTATAGGTTTCTCTGGTTTCTCAATAATTTTTTCGAGAACACCATCCCTTACTACTAGTAGGCCGTAGCTTGATGAATCCTCAACATGGCTTGCAACTACGATGTTACCGTCATCCTCTAGGTTTATGTTTTCCAGAGGGTTTGGGTCGAAATACACATCTCCATAGTATATGATAACTTTATCAGCTGACCTGGGTAGAGCTTTTAAGCCAACACGTATAGCGTGTGCAGTACCTTTAACTTCATCCTGTAGAGCATATCTAATCCATCCACCGTAGCCTAGTACCTTCTCTACGTATTCTCTAATCATCCACTCGTAGTGTTTAACAACTAGTACTACGCCCTTAACCATTCTCTCAAGGCTTTTCAGAATTCTTGATAGAAGTGTTCCTCCAGGTATGGGGAGTAGTGGTTTAGGTCTAGTGGATGTTAGGGGCCACATTCTCTCTCCAATACCAGCAGCTAGTACGATAGCGTAGATGCTCATGCTCTTCACCCAGGAATATTGATTACTAAGCCTACATGACCATCGCCGTAGTTTTGTGGGTAGTGTTCTTTAAGGTATTCTCTAATCTCATCACCACTACAGTGTATAGGGTATATCTTGGCTACACCAAGGCTAATAAGCTCCCTAGCTACTTCCTCAACAACTGCTGGGGGTTCGCCAGCCATGTGGAAGCCTCCAATAACCATGTATACTCGCTCGTGAAGAGTACTGATAGCCTCCTTAACAATGTTTACTACTCCAGGATGACTGCAGCCTACGAGGACTACTAGCCCATGGCTAGTCTTTATAGCAGCAGCCTCCTCCCATGGGGGGCCGTAGAGGGGTTTTAACACGTAGACTCCGGGAGCCACTTGAACGGTAGTATTCACGGGGTATGGTCTTAAACCTAGACTCTTAATCCTTGACGCAAGGTACCGAGCTTCTGCTGGAATATATACCCTGATACCAGGCTTGATCCTTGCTATTAAGGGTAGTCCTCCCGTGTGGTCTCCGTGAGCATGGCTTATAACTACAAAGTCTATACTGCTAAGGTTGACTCCTAGTACTTGTGCATTGTGTTCTAGTACTGACGAGTAGGGCCCAGTATCGAATAGGAAGGTAGCGTAAGGGGTTTCAACGTATAGTGAGAGACCCCATGCTGTTTGCAGCTTAGGGTTTGATGGTGATGGGTAATTGTCTACAAGGACTATGATGCGTACACCACCTCTCTGAGAAGCTGCACCCTTTATACTAGTTCTCGTCGCTGAAGTTATAGGTGTTAAGTGTTTCTCTGGGATTGGTATTATTGGTGGAGCTAGGCAAACTATAGCTGTTACAGCGATAGCTAACACTATTAGTATAGCTAGGAGTAATTGAGTATTCAAGCTTAGTCTCCAATACTAACCCCTATAAGCCCCACGTATAACTCCTGCTATGATTGCTTTTACAACACTTACAGCCTCACTTAGAGTTAGTATTCTAAGCTCATGTATTAATGCTAAGCTTAGTAACCCTGCTATTATAGCTGCTCCTACACCCCTAACTCCAAGTAGCGATACTGCTATAGCTGCCACCTGGATCAATGATGCTGTGGCGATCTTCCTATCAATGACCTCTCTAGCTAACGGTATAGGTGCTAGCACAGCTATCGTAAAAGCTAATGCTGCCCCTAGAGATCCTAGTCGTGGTACAAGTATTGGTAGCAGGGTAGCCATTACTGCAAGCCTTATCACGCCTATCAATGCCAGCATACCCTTCCTCCTAGCAGCATTAAGCCTCATGATCTCAGCTGACACTATTGCTAGTGGTGGTATTGAGGCAAGCAGCACAGCTAGAACAGGGCCACTTGAAGCTAGCTTAGGGCTTAAAAGCTCTAGGAGCCTACTAGGCAGAAAGGATACCACCACGACTAGGGGTGTTACAGCTGCAAGACCTATTCTTAAACCATCCCGTATGGTGTCAGCTCTCCTCCTCATGGATACTGATAGACCTGCACTAACGAGAGATCCAGGTATGGATGCTAGGAGTAGTATAGCCATAAGGGATATGTAGAGTGCACCAGTAGAGACAACCCCTCCTCCTAGGAGAACGTAGAGATATATGTTTAGCATGTATAGGAGCTGCCCAGAGAACACGAAAGGATAGTTTGATGCTGTTAGCTCAGCTATACTCTTAAGATAGTCTAGCCTTGGTTTCCTCAAGACACCTAGTACAGCTAGGAACGTGAGTCCAACAGTTACAGCCGCTAATCCATATGCTAGACATCCTAAGAGTACCCCAACTACCCCTAGCCCTACCGATACTAGGGCTACTCCTACTCCAATCTTAGCTATACTTGCAGCGACACTTGAGGCGAAGAGCTCGTGGAATAATCCTCTGCCTAGGAGGCACCCGTTAACAGATTGGCCTATAACAGTGAACAACGCCATTAACGCTGCAACAACAGCTAGTACTCCGCCATACCCTATTAGTCTTGATAGGGGGATGGCTATTAAGGCAGCAGCTACGCCTAAAGCTATTGAGAATAATATTGATGAGCCAGTAGCCTCGATACCCACTGCACTAGTCTCTCTAAGCACGGCTATCGCTAATCCAGCTGAGGCTATAGTGCCAGCTATTGATGCAGCACTAAACACTGCTGAGGCTACTCCCAGCACGTATACTCCTGCAATCTTCGTCACTAGGACCCAGAATATGAAGCCAGCTAGACCAGTAACTATCGAGGACAAAACCATTAGCGTTGCTCCACTAACAGTTTCTCCAAGCTCTCTTGAAACACTCAATTAGGTCTACACCATTAATCCTAGTACAAGTTACTGTAGCTGCTGTACTCCCAAGTGTAGTGGTTGGGGTAGAAAAGGTTAACCCTTAACACATGTAGTGTAAAAACTACGGTACTACATGTAGCCTCTCAATGCTAAGCTGTTCTTAGCATTCTTAATCCTCTCGAGGATGGTCTTAGCCTTACCCTCCTCTAGCTTTGATGCAGCTTCACTAATCATGTCCAGGAGGGTTTCAGGATCAAGAATGCCCATAGCTCCTACGATAGGCTCTCCGTTAGCGAACACTATTGTTGTAGGTGTCATCTCAACTCCATACCTTATGGCTAGCTCTTCGTCACGGTAAACGTCGACTACTAGGAAGCATGCAACACCCTCCAGAGCTTCAGCAACCCATTCGACAATAGGCTTGTAGGCTTCACATGCAGGGCATAGAGGGCTTGTAAACACTACGACTACTAGTGGGTTATGTGAGATAATTTGGTAAAACCTATCACCACTAACACTCATAAGCCCATGACATCCAGTAATGCTGGCACCCCTGCTCTGCGTTCTAGAGATTATTCTCTGGTATACTGCCTCTATAGCTCGTCTAAGCTCCTCATCATTAGAGTGCATTCTCTTCACCTATAGCAGTACTCTAACTCTAGCTAGGCCTCTTGGAGTGTACGCCCCTCTTATACTTCTTGCTGCTTAAACTCCTTAACTAGCTGTTCAATTATTCTAGCAAGTCTAGGGGCGCCACTAGGCAGCCTTCTAGGCCTAAGCTTCTCAGCGAGCTTTAACCCCTTAGCGAGCTTTGATGGTGTAGGGACTCCTATAAAGACTATGTTTAGTATCTTTGCAAGCTCCTTAGCGTCTTCAGGGCTTGATGTTAATCTCCACTCCGGGTTATAGACTAGGAGCACTGGTTTACCATATGCTAATGCAGCATCGATAACCGTTTTACCTGGGTGAGTTACCACTATGTGTGCTCTAGAAATCCAGTACTGTATGTCTAGTGTGTAGCTGAATGATATCCATGAGCTTGGGATGCTATCTACCGGCTTTCTACGACCATACTGTAGTACTACATTCCTAAGCCTAGCTTCTACAGCGGCTTTCACGAGCATAGGGTTGCCTTGAGAACCACAACAAATGAGTATGTAGCCTTCATCTCTAGACTTGTACTTTGGCCTCTCATATACTGGTCCTACTACAATGCTCCTATACGGGTATAGTTTTAGTTGCTCTCTCCAATGGAGTACCGTCACCATTGATATGGGGTGTAGTATTCTCGTAGTTCTACTTGCTGTAGTAATCCTATCTGCTGCCTCAAGATTGATTACCTTAGCTCCCTGAGCCCAAAGCACTAATGATGGTATGATAGCGATGTTCGACCCAGTAGCTACTAGGAGTGGTGCTCGAGGTAACCTAGTTGAATCAATTAATCCTCTAGGCGTCCTCTTAGCTACATCCTTTAAACCCTCTAATGGCCCTCTAAGCCTCTCTACAATGTATATTTCTCCAAGCTCTTTAAGCTCAGCAATGCTCCATTTATCTCCTCTACCAACAATAAATCCTACTCTAACCCCTTGAAGCTCCATAGCTATTGCTTTAGCGTAGCCTGTATGGCCTCCCCCACCAGCTGTTATTAGTACATCAACACCCTCTCTAGAGCCCATTTAAGAGTCTCCCTCAAGCCGTCAGCTAGTCTTACTTGGGGCTTCCATCCAAGCTCTCTCACAGCTTTATCTATTGATGCACAGCTTCGCGGCGTGTCTGAGGGTCTTGGACTCGCGTATACAATGCCTACAGGTTTTAGACCAAGACTCTTAGCGACACTATTAACAAGGTCTGCGAGCTCCCTAATACTCACCTCAATGCCTGAACCTATGTTATATACTCCCTCAGCTCTAGCTTCTAAGGCTGCTAGGAAAGCTCTAGCAACATCTTTAACGTATATGAAGTCTCTAGTCTGACTGCCATCACCTTGAATGATCATGGGTTCACTCCTCAGTATTGCTCTAGTGAACCGGTACACTACACTAGCATAGCCTCCTCTCCTCATTCGTGGGCCATAGGCGTTGAATATGCGTAGTATGCAGCATCTTAGCCCCTTCTCCCTAGCAGTGGCAAGTGATAAGAGCTCACCAGCAAGCTTTGTTGCACCATAGACGTTTAGTGGGTTTGTGGGATGATCCTCGCTTACGGGTACTCTTTGCGGTACACCATATACTGCTGCTGATGAGGCGTATATGAAGTGTTTAGCTTTAAGCCTTAGAGCGAGGTGTAGCATGCTTACTGTTCCATATACGTTAACGAGTGTAGCTCTACAAGGATTGTCTCTACACTCATCAACACTAGCTATTGCAGCTAGATGTATTACCGCATCAACCTCTCTGAGATAATTAGTTACTCTGGAAGGAGATGTTATATCGTCGACTATTAGCTTAAAGCTACTTGCTAAATGCTCAACATTGTCTAGTGAACCAGTTGAGAGATCATCTACCCCTATAACCTCGTAGCCCTTAGATACAAGGATCTCAACTACATGACTCCCTATGAACCCTGCAGCCCCAGTTACTAGTACTCTCATTACTAGCCAACCCACCTGTATGCTGCTATTATAACGTATGCTCTTACTCCAGGTGAGATTAGCCCTAGCTCGTAGGCTACAACGTGCCAAGGCTTAAAGTGGTGTAGTTTAGGCTTTGGCCAGTAGGCTCCCATGAAGTATACCTTTGTTATTTTACCTGGGACTGGAGGGTGTACGTCAGCGACACCCTTGGTAGCCATGTTGTAGGCTGCATCAACTAGTAGATTGTATATCACGGCCTTCCTTGTGGCGTTCTTAGAGGGGTCTGGAACGAGAACCCTAAGTAGTGCTGCCCCTTGCCTGACAACTTTGAACCCAAAGTAGTCTGAAACCCTATAGCCTCCTATCCTTATCATCCAGTAGCTCTTCCTTATATCCACAAAGCCTGGTATCGGGTAAGATGCTATAGTCTCATTACCCCTCCTAGACACAAGGACTACGTCGTAGACAACAACTATGGTCTTGCCTGGCTTTAGACCGAAATCCCTCATGATCCTTGACGAGGTGTCCTCATCACTTACAAGCATTCTAGCAAGTAGTGAGATCTGTGTTCCATTCAGTGTAGCTCCATCAGCTAGTGTTGCTCTATGAGCTCCAACAGTAACCCAGTAGCCGTAATCCCACCATGTTACGACAACAGTATCACTGCTTGTATCCGTCTTAAGAAGCTCTAGCAGCTTTAGCCACGAGGGATTAAACCTTGAGCCTATACCTGCAGTATCTATTGATGGTAGCATGTGTAGATACGTATTGGTGTCTGCATAAGCGTAGGCGGCACACGTCGCTATGAACACTACGCCTAGTAGTGTGAATCCTAGCACCTTAACTGTTGAGACCTCCTCTTCCTCTCTTCTACGACGACGCCTTCTACCCTTACCTGGTCCAGCCCTATAGAATACTATGGGTAGGTAGATCATTGAGGATGCTAAGGCTAGTAGACTACCGCCAAGCTGCATGAAGTAAGCCATACCTATAACTGCGTCGAAGCCTCCTAAACCTAGTAGTGATAACATGAGTAGGTCGGGTCTTCTACGAGTCCATGCATAGTATAAGCCTACTAGGCACGCTATAGGCCCTAGAACCACTAGGACTCCAAGGCTTGATCCAAGCTCTTGAGGGCTAGGCATCTTGTGCTCAGCTACACTCTGAACGAGAGGTGGAAAGTGTCGTGTAAACCTCAATGGCCATAACAGCCCATATACTGCTCTAGAGCTTAGGGGTATGGCTGGCGAAATAGCGGCTATGATGATGCCTATGGTGAAGACGGTAACACCTACCGCTAGGGATACGACTCTCCATCTTGAACTAGCCTCAAGAACTCTATAAGCTACCCTGGCAACAATCCAACCAGCAAATGGCGCTACTATGCTAGCAGCATAGAATAATGCATACTTCACATTCATGTGTGGTGATGGTGCAGCAACAATGAATGCTGAGAGAGCGTTAACCACCAGCACTAGCTCCCTCCTTAAAACCTCCTCATACTCTGTGAATGCTGGTAGGAGTAGGCCTAAAGCTGCAAGAGCAACTGGTACTAGCTGCCAGCCACCCCAAGACCATGCGAGGACACCTCCAATACCACCACTAATAGCTGCTAAAGCTAGTGATAGCCGCCTATCCCTTGATCTAAGCGCTTCCAGGAGTAGTAGGAGCCATAAGAATAGTATTGGCATGGATATACCCTCCTTCTCGATGAAGCCAGCAACAGTCCTATCAATAGCAGCAGGCACTAAAGCCAAGACGCCAGCTACGGAGAGACCAGCAATAGGCCCAGCAACCCTCCTCCCAATGACATAGCCTAAGAACACCATAACAACTCCAGCGATTACAGGGATTAGAGCTGCCCAAGCACTAAACGGCATACCTCCAGGATACGTTGCAGCTATGAGCATTGGTACTAAGGGGTATGCTGTTTTAGGGAAGTTCCTGCCATGAGGCCACCAGAAAAGCCTTGCGTCAGGATCATATCTTGGTGTTAACTTAAACCAGTAGCTTAAGCCGTGTTTGTGAAGCTTCTCAGCCATCCAGTACTCTATCCAAGGGTCGTTAGCATGGAGGAAGGCGTATTCCCAGTCACTAAAACCCATAGACTTAAGCTTCTCAGCAACACTCCAAGCATTATACCATGGTGCAGCTCTAACCTTAAACGCTACTAGAAGTATTAGTGCAAGGATTATAGCCTCCACAACGTAGACTAATGGTTTAGGAAGCTTCAAGCTCCACCTCAAGGCTCAGCACAACCCTATGCTGGAGCCTACAGGTTTTAAGAGGATTAAAAGGAATCCCCAGAACAAGTCATGATTATGGTGAGGAGTATAGAGTATGAGCCTAAGAATACTAGCTAGAAGGCTACTAGGACGTAAAGGGGTCTTTATTCTACGAAGAGTATTGTCTAAAACAGCTCTACTCCTAGGAGTGCTTAAACCATCACCTAGACCTAACTGTGTCACAGCAATGATCTGTAGCTTCAACGACCCAGACTGGGTTAAACCATCAATATCCACTATAGCAGACGTAGTCGACGAAATAGTGTTAGTTGATTCATCAACCGACAACACCCCTAAACTAGTTGTAGAGGAGGCTCAGCGTCACGGAGTACCCGTTAAACTCATTCGAGCACCTGTAGGCGATCTTGAGGAAGCTAGGAACCTAGGTCTTAGAGAAAGTACTTGTAGGTGGATACTCGTATGGGACCTAGACTTTATCGCAAGAAGGGAGTTGAAGAAGGAGATTACGAGACTCGTTGAAACATCTGATAGTAGGCTAGGATACCTCGTCTACTGGCCTCATATAAACCTATGTGCTACACCTTTACACGTGTGTAGGAGAGAGCTACACGTAGAGCACTGGCTATACACGTGGCATCCTAAAGCAAGGTATGTGATGGCTGGTGTGTTTGAAGTACTACATGCCCCTCTCCACGCCTACAAGCCCATCGAGATCCGTAAACCCTTATCACTACACTTATCGTATGTTAGGCGCCCAGATAGGCTAGCCTACAAAGTAATATGGTGGAGGTATCGTAGCCTCTTCAACAGCTTAGCACGTAGAGGCGCTACAGCTGAAGAGCTCATGGAGCAAGCAAAGAAGATAGCGTTAAGAGACTATGGTACTAGCAACCTTTGGGAAATTGGCTGGAAGATAGCAGTTAACATGGCTAGGAAACTTGAGGTTTACGACGAAGCTAAGTATGGTGAGTACCCTATAGAGCTGTTAGAGCATATAGCGAGGCTAGACTGGTGCATCAAGCTACTAGAAGAGACTAGTGTACTGGAGACCTATAAGGAAATGGTTAAGAGGTACAGGAACCCTAAGTAGACTAGTTGAGGGTATAGCCTCATAGGTTGGTGCCTCCCAAAATGCCTCTTAAGGGTGCTGAAGCGCTGAGAAAAGGGCTAACAAGAGTTGAGGCTAGACTCTACCGTAGGCAGGGAGAAAAGTATGTTCAATGCCTTACATGTGAGCGTAAGTGTGTTATAGCTGAGGGGTCTCTAGGCTTTTGCAAAAACCGTGGCGTTGTTGGTGGGAAACTATACAACATGTATTATGGCATACTTAGTGCAGTGGAGAGCCGCCCAATAGAGATTAAGCCACTATTCCACTACTGGCCTGGTAGCACAGCTCTAACCTATAGTGGCTGGGGTTGCAACTATCGTTGCCCTTGGTGTCAAAACCATCACATATCCCAAGTCGATCCGGATCCAGAGGCCAGCATATACCTATCTCCTAAAGAGCTTGTAAGGTTAGCGATAAGAAATCATGATGAAGGTATATGTGCTAGCTTTAACGAGCCCACCATACACTTTGAATACGTCATCGATGCGACTATTGAGGCTAAAAAGCACGGCCTATATTCTACAATGGTTACAAACGGGTACTTCACCCTCAAAGCACTTAAGGAGCTTGTTGAAGCGGGTGTTGACGGCTTTAGTATAGACATTAAGGGTTGTCCTCAAACGTACCAGAGGTTCCTAGCAGCTGACCCCCACATAGTATTGAGGAATGCTAGAAGACTCTTAGACCTAGGTGCACACGTTGAAATGGTGTTCTTAGTAGTAACTGGCGCAAATGACTCAAGAGAGTGTATTGAATGGGTTTTAGAAAAACACTACGATATTCTAGGCCCTCAAGTACCACTACACATAAACAGGTACTATCCAGCCAACAAGTATCATGAGCCACCAACCCGTGTTGAAACTCTGCTATGGGCCTACCAGAAGGCCAAGGAGATAGGTATAGAGTACGTCTATGTAGGAAACCTTGGAGCACCAGAGCTAGAAACAACATACTGTCCAAAATGCGGTAAGGTACTTATCGAGAGGAGGGGTTATCGTGTAACCTACTATAATGTGTCAAGCGATAATAAATGTCCTAGATGCGGCTACAAGATAAACCTGAGAGGAAGGTACATAGAGAAACACTACTCCTGGAGACTATTCTACTAGAACCTCTGTTCTAGGAGCCAAGTTAACCATAATAGTTTTCATGCTTAGAACACGCATCCTAACATACTGGTAGTATAGCTATGACGCTTGTAATAGCCGTTGATATTGGTGCCACACGTACTCGTGTCGCCCTAGTAGAGTCTGGTAGGATTATCGCTAAGGTTGAGGGTAAAACTCCCAGGAAGGGCTCCAGCACGATAATCTCAGAGAAGGTTGTTGAGTTAATTAAAGAGCTTGGAGATAAAGCAGCGAAGGCTACTAGAATTGGCGTAGGCTCGATAGGCCCTCTAGACCTCTCTAGAGGACTTATAGTTGGTGCTCCAAACATAGAGATACCAGTGGTTAAGCTCGTAGAACCCTTAATGGAGGCTACTGGTAAGCCAGTAATACTAGCAAATGACTGCATGGCTGCAGTCTGGGGCGAGTACCTCTACGGGCGGTGGCGTGGAACTGAGAACATAGTCTACGTGACTATAAGCACTGGTATTGGCGGGGGAATGATAGTTGATGGACACTTGCTGGTTGGGAAGAAGGGTAATGCGCATGAAATAGGCCACATAACAGTTGACGTGATGGGTAGAATGCCGTGTAAGTGTGGTGGTAGAGGCCACTGGGAGGCTTACTCAAGTGGAGATAATATACCGAGATTCGCAAAACACCTTATAGCAGGCATGGAGAAGCATGCGGCTAAGAGTAGTCTGGATGCAGAGTTCGTGGAGAAGGTCTATAGGGGGATCTCTGCACGAGAGGTTTTCGAGTATGCTAGGAGAGGGTCAAAGCTGGCACAAATGGTTGTAGAAGAGGTTAACAGGATCAACATGGCTGGGATAGAAGCTGTTGTAAACCTCTACGACCCAGAAGTGGTGGTTCTTGGAGGCTCCGTAGTACTAAACAATGTAGACCTAGTCTTCAACCCTCTGAGAGAAGCCCTCCAGTCGTGGAGGGGCCTTGTAACTGATGCTCCAAGACTAGAGCTAGCATCCTTTGGCGATGACGAGGTACTAGTAGGCGCTGCAGCAATAGCAGAGAACCCCCCTCCAGAGCTTATTAAAAGGCTAAGCTACCTTACAAGCCTCTAGGCAAGTGTATTAGCACGCTATGAGCCTACCAACAAGTGTTACAGTAGAATAACTTTTATGCTACCCATAAAACCACCATACTACAAGAGTAGTGCTATAG
>CAZTPV010000027.1:0-3462 GCA_964615085.1 uncultured Desulfurococcales archaeon | reverse complement strand
GTGAGAGCGTGAAGTCCGTAGAGTTCAGCATGACTCTAGTCGTGATAGACTGTGGTGACTCTGCAAGCTAGTGGGTGGATGTAGGGAAGGTGCTTAGTGCAGCCAACAAGGCTGCTCAGAAGATAGAGGGTCTTCGAGTGGTTGAGATAACTGATAGCAGTCAGCTCTACACGCTGTTCGTGGAGCGAAAGCTGCCAGACGGGACTAGTGTACACGGGAAGGGAGTGGTCATAATCGATGCCCACGGTGAGGTACTATCACTCCCTCCACAGCACATGGTGGACTCCGACCATGATGGTATGCTTGAGCTTAACTGGACAGGGTACGCTGAGGATGTGCGAAGAGCCCTCCCTGGAGGAGCCATGGATCTTCTCAGAGTAGGCGATCTCCTCGCTACACCATACCCCCTCCACACTAACATGTGTTAATGATCAAGCTTATCCTGAATGCATCCTTGGAAAACACTCTCTTTCAGCTCTATTCTAGATAGTTGGGGTAGGGTTGGGGGTGTAGTTGCTGGTTTGAAGTGCTGAGTAGTTTAGCGTATTCTATGTAGGTTTTGAAGTGTCTTGGTACTGTTCCTCTCCTGTTTATTGCTGCTGTGTAGTTGTCTGATGCTATTAGTATGCCTGCTAGTATGCGTGCTTTTACACGCTCTTCTCTTGTGTCCATGGATGTTGGTGATAGTTCTCCTAGGAGTTTTCTTAGCGTGTTCTCAGGCTCAATGGTTTCTATGAGTGTTCCTAGTATTGGTGCTGGGTTGCTTAGGTGTTTTGCCTCCTCCTCCACCTCCTCTACGGCTCTTACGGCTTCCACACTCTCTTCCAGGAGCTTCTCTCGTCGTAGTTGCTGTATCGTGTTTCTAAGTAGCTGGCTTACGTCTATGGCTGGCTCTAGTAGGCTTACTGGCTCCATCCTCTTCTTGTCGAGGAGTCTTAGCTCCTCTAGCTTCCTGAGGAGCTTCTCTAGTCTTTCTATGGGTGTGCCCATGTACTGGTGGTGAGCTAGTACTGCGTAGACTATGATCCTCTTATCCTCCTGGCTTAGTGTCTTAGTGTTTTTGAGGAGCTGTGCTACTAGTATTGCTGAGAATACTTCGTGGCCAGTATAGCTGCATTGTTGAGGGTTAGCTTTGCTTGGGAGGCATTTGTGTTCCCCCTGCCCCTGGTAGAGTCTTAGTATCTTGCCTAGATCGTGTAGTAGGCCTGCTAGGAGAGCGTGGACTCCTAGTTGTGGTGTGTATGCTCGTGCTACCGTGTAGGCGTTGATACTGGTTAATGCTAGGTGTGTGTCAAGGGGCTCTACTACCTGGCTTATTGTTGCGAAGGCGGCTATTCTAGGTGAGGCCGTACTCACTACTGTACACCCCTCTCTCGGCAGAGAAGCCTAGGAAGCGTACTGGAGCCTCTCTATCCCATGCTTTAAGGGTCTCACTCACTCTTAGTGTTAGCCTTCTAGTTGAGGATAGTGGTTGTGTGGCCATCTCCTCGATGAGCTTCGTTATAGTTTTAGCATCTGCTCTGAGTATTTGGCGTTCAGATCCAACCTCGAATACTAGTCCTTTAAGTTTACCCTTCTCTGCTAGCCTCCTAGCTAGCCAGTAGGGGGCTTCTACTACATCCTCTACTCTCTCCCCCTCATACACCCACTCTACGAGTACTGGTACTCTGATACTTGCTCTTAGTAGGCTTCCTCCAAGCAGCTTCTCAAGCTCTCTTATCCTCAGGCTAAGCCTATTCCCCGTCATCATTAGCGTCGTCTCTGTGACTAGGTATCTGAGGATGCTGGCAGCTACATCAAGTACCTCGTCCCTCATACCCTCGTAGGTGTAGTTCTTGGCTAGGAAGAGCCTATAGACACTACACTTCTCCCCCTCCTTGGGGTGGATGCCGTACCTCCAGTCTACACTTCCTCTACACTCCTCCACTAGCCTACTCACAGCCTGTGCTAGGGAGTAGCAGTCGTAGCCATAGACTAGGCTGCACGATTCAATAGCATCGCCCCCAACAAGTACTATGATGAGGCCTCTCTCCTCTAGACTGTGTCTTAGTACTCGTCCCGCACGCTGTATGAGGGATGGTGGTGGAGCTATGTCGGTGATTAGAGTGTTGGCGTCAAAGTCTACTCCCGCCTCAATAACTTGTGTTGAGACTACTAGTACTGGTTTACCACTCCTCATAGCCTGCTGTATGAGTGCTAGCTGGTGGCTTCGATGGAGTCTAGCCATTCTACCGTGTAGGAGGAATATGTTGTCACCATAACCATCTCTACATAGTCTTCTCGCCTCACGGTAGAGGCTTACGGCTCTCCCCACAGTATTGAGCACTACTAGAAGCCTCTCTGGCGCATTACTCCTACACACTCTTGCTAGAACCTCCTCTGGCCTCCCACGAGCCACCATGGTGTTGAGCTGTGACACGTACTCCTCTAGAGTGCTAGAAGCCTCTCTAGCCACGTCAATAAACATTGTATCGACTCTCGCCCTTAGCCTCTCCCAGTACTTGTGGTAGACCCATTTAGGCTGCACAACAACTAGTCGTGGTCTCAGTGAGGTGCTGAGAAGACTTCGATCCCATAGCACGGATAGCATTGTGGCTAGTAGGCTAGGGTGTAGTGTCGCAGTTAGATATGCTACTCTAGAGCCTGCTAGCAGTAAGACTGTAGTAGCCGCAGCTAGTAAGCCTAGTGGCTTAGCATGACCCATAGCATCCATTCTAGAGTGCTCACTAGACTCTACGTCTGGAGCTAGTAGGTGTACCTCATCGTAGAAGTTAACTGCTGTTGTAAGAGCTGTTAAGCCTAGGTCGGGATGCCCATGTGAGGCGAAGCTAACCTCCGGTACTGGTGCTAGGAGTAGTGCTAGCATGTAGCTATCATAGGTGGTTACCACGTATGGGTGGAGCATGTAGGGGTCGCGAGGAACCTCCACAACATCTAGATCCCTAGCCTCCACTAGTGGTACGAGGCTACATACTCTATCCATACTCCTCCTATAGTATACGCCACGTATACCAGCTTGAAACGCTACAACACCATCCCCAAGAGAGCATGATAGGTCTACAGCTAGCTCCTCCACTAGGCTACGTAGAGGTAGAACGTGCACTACACGCCCCACTCTCCTAAGCCACTCAGGGTTATGCTTCACTATCCTAGACTTCCCAAGCCCTGTAGGAGCAACCATGAATACTAAGCTATGCTCCTCAAGACCATCGAGGACAGCCTCCTGAGCACTAGCTCTCAGCTCAACTGGTAGACTCACTTTCCAACCACCTCAACGTCGACTCTATGCTTGTCTACAAGGCTACTTGCAAGATGGAACTCTATAAGCGTATCAAGCTTCCTTGGAACCTCTTTATCGCTGGTAAGTATGAGGGTGTCAAAACAGTAGCTTGCATACTTAATAGCTGCTAGTAGTAGGTGGAAGTCTTCATCCACAAGTCTACGTAGCTTCACGCTTGAGGG
>CAZTPV010000026.1:0-14831 GCA_964615085.1 uncultured Desulfurococcales archaeon | reverse complement strand
GTGTTGAAGGCCCTATAGGGGTGACAACATCGCTAGAGCTTTCACAGAAGATAACAAGTATAATAGATGAACTAGCGTCTAGGGGCTCAAAACTAACAGTCTACTACTATGGTGAAGAGCAACGTAAACTACTCTACAGACTTTCAAGTACAAGCTTTACGTTATCATCGCTACTAAGGCTCTTAGAGTCTCAGGGAATGCTTAGAGACGTTATTGAGTTGGCAAGAGAGAAGATAGGAGTAGAGCCACCATTAACTCAAGTAGATCCGGAGATAGCGAGACTTGTATCAGAGCTTACAAGATGTAGGGATCGAGGCGACTATGGGAGAGCTAAACTAATAGCTACTGAGCTTGCTAAGAGGATAGCTAATGCAACCTACATAGTAGCTTTAGCGTTAAATCGTGGAAGAGTAATCCTGCCAGCGAGGAAATCATAGAATACTCTTGCAAGAGCGTTAACAACTATATCAGCGGTTGAAGCTGGTCCACCCCCCTCCTTAAGGATACTCCATAGCAATGCCTCTTCTATATCAGCTCCTCTACAAGCCTCCTCGTAGACTCTACTGGTGGCACCAACCTTCCTAAACGATACGAGATCACCAAGCCATGAAGCTAGGCAGTAATTTGCCTTCTTAACTCCTTCGATAACCCCCTCCTCAAGTATGGTCTCATATGCATAGCCTAGACTATAGGTCATGAATCTTACTGCATCCCGGGCTACAGGGTCGTAGAGTGATGCTATGTCCAGTACCTCTCGAAGACTAAGCCTCTTAGCATATTCTAGGCAAGTCCTACTTGTTACGTCTGGTAGACCACCATAACTTATCCTACCAATATAGCTTGGTGAAACTATATGTAATACTCTAAGGAAGTCTAGGGCACCTTTACTCCCAGCCTCATCAATAACCTTAGATGTGGACCCCATTACATGTATTATAGAATCACTCTCTAGAGTACGTAGTGATAAACCTAAACTGCTAGCTTGAAGAGCTAGAAGGAATAGTGAGCCCATGCCAGGATTACCTAGATCCTTCGTCCTTATAACGCCTTTGAGCCAGTAGAGTGTAAACCTTCCCGGGGCCCCCTCATACCCTGAGAGGCATGAGCGTAGGCAAACATCGTACGCGATACCAGAGAGTATGCTAAAGCTAAGTGGCGTTAAATCACTACGCCACCAGTAAGCAGAGACTAGGCCAGCACGAGGAACCACTACGTCAACTACTATTGATGCTGCACAAGCTTGTGCAAACACTCTACAAAGCCTGATAATGCTAAAGAACCATCACCCTCTTAGAGGTATTATAGTTTACAGCCACCCCTACTTAGACATGATGTAACCTTCTCAGCGTAAAGTGCAGCATTATGTCCTAACCCTAAAACATGCTCAACGTACTCATGTATAAAGCTCTCAATGATATAGTTCTCAATCTCATCCTCACTATTGATCCATCTTAGGTTAATCACTATTCTACCAGACTCATACCATGCAGCACCATCATCCTCCCTAAACACGAAGACTATGTCAGCCAAGAATGTTAACCCCTCCCCCAGGGGGTACTGAGGCTAGCCCTGCATGAGACCCCCCTAAAAGCCTTCAAGAAGATCACATGTCTAATTGGATTAGCGTTGGAGAGCATGTACTCCTTCCATAACCGGAAGTGGTTTATCCTAGTAGTCCTCCGTGAGAGCAGAGTAGAGGTCTCTAGCTACTCTAAGCAAAACTAATAATATTCTTACCTGCTGCTAGCGACTAGCGGGCGTGTAAGAGTGACTAGGAAAACTCTAATCGTAGTCATCGCTGTTTTAGTATGCTGTGCTCTAGCTCTAATCATACCTCAAAGCCCTCTCTCGCTAACCATGTTAATGAAGCATAAGGGAGGGCTTCAAGGGTGTGATGTCATCATAGTTTACCCTGATAGAGCTCTTGCAGAAAGTAAGCTTGCACCATCACTCTCAAGAGCTCTTCACGCTAGGATTTGTGTCACCAATAGTATTAGGGATGTCGAGGCTAACTATAAGCCCCTAGTCTACCCTGTGATAGTGTTCTCAGCAAGTATAGGCAAGAGGTTCGCTATAATGGGGTATGCTAAGCCTTTAGCCAACAAGTACTATGTCCTAAACCCATACCTATCAGCTAGACTAGCATTATCATCGGGCATTAAGCCCATATACACACATCACTCCAGAGTAGTTATAGAATACTATGGCAAGTTTAAGCAGCTTCTAAACAACTTGAATATGAGCCTACTCACTAAAGCTCTATCACTAATACTCTTATCCAATGTAGATGAAGTCAAGGTTACATTTACGTCAAACACTAGTCAGCCACTACCATACATAATTGTCTATACAGACTTGAACCTCACCAACATGGTTAGATCGGTTAAGCGTGTTGGCTCAGCCTACCTAATAAGTGATGCAAGATCAATTTCACAACTATTATCAAGTATTGAGAATAGGGGAATACCGTACATTGTTAGATTCAAGCCAGCCAGTAAGGATTATCTAATGGCTTTTGGCCCGTTAAAGGCTCCTATCAAGGTGTATGTCTACATTGACCTTGAGTGCCCGTATTCAGCTAAGTACTTTACTACAGTTCTTCCAAAACTCCTCATGGAGGCTAAGAAAGGCGTAATAAGGCTAGTAGTAAAGAGCATGATTGTCCATAGCGATCCTGAACTACCATTAATGCATGATGCTATAGCCTGCTATGCTACTAGTGAGGGTAGCATGAAGGCATTCAACTTAACGCTAAAAATATTCCACTTGGTTCTAGAAGGTAAGAAGCCCACACTAGCTCTTCTCTCAAACTTTACAGGCCTTAATGCTACACTCCTAGCTAGTAAGTGTCATGGCTTAGCTGAAGAGTCTACGAATGAGGCAAGACAGCTACACATACCTGGTACACCATCAACAGTAGTCTACTACTCTAAGGACCATATTTCAGCAGTACTCGTAGGTGTAGTACCATTTAGGGATGTTGAGCAACTTATAAGACTAGGTGTAGGCTCTTAATCTCTCCAGTAATCCAGCCACCAATAAGCCTAGCGACATAGGCTCTAGAGCGGCAGTTCTCTCCCTTAAGGCATGAGCATTTAACCTCCATAACGCATGCGAGGTTCTCAGCTTTTAGGACGGCTTTCCTAAACTCAACCCAGTCTATTACCCCAGTCCCTGGAAGTAAGTGGTCATCGCTCTTACCATTATTATCGCTTATGTGTAACCCTCCAATATCCTCGTGATACTCCTCAACTAGTTTAGCTGGATCCTGCTCATTAATAATTGCATGTCCCGTGTCAAGACACACCTTTAGGCTCTTTGACCCTATCTCTCTTACTAGCTTTACAAGGCTAGTAACGCTACTCCATGGTTTAGTGTCAAGCGTGTTCTCTACAAGTATCTTCACACCTATACTTGATGCATAGTCTGCTAGTACACTAAAGAACGCCTTATTTAACCACCATACTCTACCTGCTCCAACATGTTCTGAGCCGAAGGGGTGAAAGACTATGTACTCTGCGCCATATGATGAAAATAAGTCTAGTAGTGTAAGCCCCTCACGTATGAGCTGCTTAACGCCCTTACCTAGTGAAGGGAGGAAATAGGTTTCATAAGGTGCATGGACTACTGGTACACTTATTCCAAGCCTGGTAGCTTCAAGTAGAGCCCATCGATACTCAGCTATTATCGATGCATAGTCGGCTTCACTCCTCTTGATATTCTCGTAGTTTAGCTCAGCAAAGTCTACTCCAGCCTCGTACAAGCTTCTTAATGCAGCTACTGGCTTCTCATCTATAAAGATCATTGTAGATACCGTTAGCAGGTGCGTCAAGGCCTACTCACTCTCGCTTAACACTAGCTCTGCCGATGGCTGCACCCACGAGCAAGCCTATGATTAGAGCTCCTATTATAGCTGCTACTCCTATAGCTCCCAAGCTAACAGGTTTTGTAACTGTTTTTGTACTTACAATAGTCTTTGTGTAGGGGACTGTCTTAACTACAGTCCTAGTCTTAAGTACAGTTGATGTTATCGTGCTTATGCTGGTCACTGTTGAGGTTACAGTTGAAGTCACTATGCTCGTCTTCGTCACGGTCCTAGTTCTTCCCGTACCCGTAGCAGTAATGGTTCTTGTTACCGTCGTAGTTATAGTTACGGTTGCCGCTCCTTTACCAGTAGCTGGTGGTGGCGTGGTTTTCCTTTGAAGCAGTGTATAGAGGAGTAGTGAATATGCTGCTGCATCCTCATATAATGCTATTTTACTTACTGGCTCACTCATAATCTTTGCTAGCTCCATGTACGCTAATGGTAGTACTGGTGTAGCTCCTAGCTCCTTTACTCGGTATATGATGAGTTTTGTTACTTCAGCAGCGTACGGTGCTAATACTCTGGTAGTGTTAAACATCCTATGCATCATCATGGAGTATCTTGATAATGCTTCAACTGCTAGACTCGCAGCAGCTATGTAGTCTCCAGAGGCTAGTAGTCTCCTAGCAGTAGATATCGTTGTACTTATAGGTGTTACTCCAGCAAGTACTGCCAGATAGCTTGAGACTAGAGTTGCATAGTCTAGTAGCATGTAGTCTGCTCGTCTAAGTTGGCTAGCATCTATAGGTATACCGCCTTTAACCTGCCTTAGGAGGTTAGCCCACTGTAACGCTGTAAGGCTCCTAACATAAGCATAACTAGCGTCTCTAATCATTTCAGCAATACTCTTCTCCTCTGGGATCAAGTTAAGAGTCATGTTGGTGTCTCTAATCCTCTCGTAGAGTGTTACAAGTATCTGTAGACTTCTATCCGTTAGCTTAACACTCTTTAGGCTCTCATACATCCTATAGGCCTTAATCATATTGCTCCTAGCTGCTCTAACTAAATCTATGACTATGCGTCTACCAGTTGCCAAGCTAGCTGTTGAACCCGCTTTTGCAAGGCTACAAGCGAATAGAGCCTCATAGGCAGCATAGAAAGCTCTATAGGCAGCAGCATAATACTTACCCTCATCTAGTAGTTTCTCAGCATCACTTAACGCTCTTGAGGACTCGTTTACCGCTCTAGCAACTACATGAGCTACGTCACTACTAAGCCGCTGGAGAAGACTTCTAGCACACGTGATATTGGTTTCAGCGATGCTCTTAAACTCATTGTATGCTCCTAGAAGGTTCTCCTTCAGCCACACTGGATAAGCTAGTGATATGTTTGGAACAGTGATAGTTTTACCAGTCAAGATGCGGTATGCGTCTAGTATTGAGCCAACAGCTATAACCTTAACACCAAGCTCAGCACCTAGAGCCTCAAGGTCAACCCTTTCACCAGTATTAGGGTCAACGACTACGAGTTGCCCTTTAGGTACTAGGAAGAGCTTTACACCAGCTCTTGCTGCAGCTCTAAGCTTCTCTGGAACTCCTCCTACAGGGCCTATGGTTCCATCTGGCTCGATCATCCCAGTCATTGAGGCTTTCTCAGCTAGTTTAGCACCTGTCAGTGCAGCTAGTATAGCTACGGCCATAGCTGCTGAGGCACTTGGGCCACCTATTGTTGTGCTAGTAGTTTGTAGTCTTACGAAGAAGTCATAGTTGTTATAATTAACACCAGCTATGACTGATGCTACTAATGCTGCTAGCCTAGCAGCAGCCTGAGTATCAAGCTCCGTTAAAGGCTCAGCTGAGAAATACACTATACCTTCTCCAGGCCATGCCACTGCTATAGTTAGGTTAGATAGCACTCCATGGAACTTTCCATTAGATCCAACATAGACTGCAGGAACTCTAAATCTCTCGACAACTACTCTCCTATATACCTTCTGAGCTACAACACTTTGGGGGATTACAGTTAATATCATAGCAACGATTGTGAGAGCCACCAACACCCTAAGCTTCAAAGCCTAGACACCAGTAGTGTGGCGGAAGACCGCATAGAAATAAATTTGGGGCCTAAAGGTTAGCAGGTGTGCTAAACTCTAGTCTTAACAACTTCAACAACGGTTCTAAGAACACCTCTAAAACTCCTGATATCCACTTTACTGAACTCCTCAAGAACTTCTACACCCCTTCTACTAAGCTCATCAACCCAGGACTTCATGGACGATATTAGTAGGTCTTTTAGCTTCAACGCTATCCTCCTTATAATCGGGTTTTTAATACCATTAATGATTCTCGGGTAAGCCCACTCTGAGAACTTAATGCTAATTCTCCATCCTTCAACCATAGCTTCAATTGCCTCTCTCGGCAAGCTCCTTAGTGTCTGAAAACTTGCTTTCTTCTCTATGAGAGTGCCGCCCATGGGTATTAGGAGTAGTGGGAACGTCCAACCCTTAAACCCCTCATCTCTGAGCCTGTCAAGCAGCTCTATAGTCTTAATGTAGTCTTCTGGAGTGGCGTCGGGAAAGCCTATGATGTAGGTGTAGCATGGATACCAGTAGTAGTCGTTTATCAACTTACTACCCTCAACAACAACTTCAGGCCACTCCTCGGGTTTCCAGGGCCATGGTTTTCCAGCGAAGTATTTCCGTACTATTCGTGGACTACCACTCTCAAGACCTATTTGTGGCATGAAGGGTCTGTCTGCATCCAGGCTATTAGCTTCTGATATGTATTTGACTAGCTTTGGGCAAGCTAGAGCTGAAGATATTGTAGCATGAGAGAAGGATATCCGGTCAACACCATACCTTCTTGCAATAGTTAGAGTAGTTTCGTAGAGTTTAACTACAGCATCCTCATTGAATCTTAATGGTCCTAGTGATGCACCATACATGAATATATCCTCGGTTATAAAGCTAGCACTCCTAGCTCCATGCCTAAAGTTTAAGCTGAGCTCCTTAACAATAGTTTCAAGTGGTATTGAGCGAAAAGCCCTCATTGTCGGGCTACAGAAGTGGCATCTTCGTGGGCAACCTCTCGTTATCTCAACAAGACCATTCCTTGAAGGTGTTAGTATAGCTGGTATCTTCTCGACTGGTGCAATACTACCCATAACCCTACGTGGTACCTCTTCACCATTTAGGATCTTCCTGACTATTAGCGGGAAGGTTACCTCAGCTTCACCCTCATAGAGTACATCAATGCCGAACTTATCCTCTCTCCCTCTAAGCTGCCAAGCTCCAGGCCCTCCAACAACCAGCTTAAATTTAAACCCTCTATCTCTTAGCCGTTTGATAGTCTTCATCAGTTTTTCAAACTCGTATTGAGTGCATGTGATGCCTCCACCGCACATAGCTTTAAGAGTCCAGCTCACTGGTGCTAAGCCCTGAGGATCAACTACATGCACTCCAATGATCCTTGTATCCTTATCTACAACCTTGTAGAGTTTTTCAGGAGGCGTTACAACTACCTCGTCTCTACTAAATCCCGCAGCGTTTAAAGCAGCTTCAACCTTTGCTAAAGCATATGGTGCGTAAAGGGCTCTGCCATTAGAGTCAGCTTTTGCTGGAGGTGCTAGAATCCTGTACTCGACTATTTTCGGGACTAGCCTTACTGGCATGCAGAGCCCAAAACCTAGGGGATCGGCACCACTAAAGTCAGTGAATAATGCTCTATCTGCAGTTAAAACTATCTGTGGCATCCCCCATCACTATTTAATATCATAATTCTACACACTAGTATTACCTTTACTCTCACCGATTCTAGGCTCCTGGTAGCAGTGCTTCCCTGCTCCCAGCCGCTGGCTACTGGCTTTAGCTGTGGCATCTCCTCATCTAGTATTCTCAAAATCATAGTAATCACGATATGGTAGCCAAGTAGGGTTTTACTCTAAAAGGGACCAACACTAGCTTAAACTTGGGAGAACGCTGTGACGCTCTCTGACGAGCTTAAGAAGTATGGTGTTGAGGTGGAGTATGAGGATGCTAATAGGCTTAGACTTAGAGTGAAAGAGGGCTTCTACCTGGCATCTCTAGATAAGAAGCTACTTGAAAAACTATTATCGTATAATGTTGTGGAGATAGCTAGTGGTGATGGGAGCACAGTAGTCTACGTGTATCGAGATGAGATTAGGAATCTTCTTGGCAAAGCTTAGCCTAGTAGTCTCTGAGGTAGCTTAACATACTTTTCATATGCGTAGTCAAGAAATACTTCTGGGTCTACGTAGGATCCTATAGCTCTTCTCATAAGCTCTTTGGGTGGGTAGGTTGCACCATACTTGTGGATAAGCTCTTTTAGCTTTCCTCTAATGTCTCTAAACTCCAGGCTCTCAACCTTAAACCAGAAGTCGTCTATAGTGCTTTCAAGCTTCTTACCGATTTGTACTGCTAGTATACTGCCAATACTATAGGTTGGGAAGTAGCCTACATAGCATTGAGTCCAATGAACATCCTGTAATACTCCATCAGCTACTCCTCTAGGCTTTACGCCTAAGTTCTCCTCCATTAGATTGTTCCAGACCTCTGGTAGATCCTCTACACTGATCTCCCCTGATAGGAGCATCTCCTCGACTCTAAACCTAACATATATGTGCATGTGGTATGTAAGCTCATCAGCATAAACTCTTACTAGTGATGGACGGACGGTATTCATGTACCTGTAGACTTCCAGTACATCGTAGTCCTCAAATCCTGGGAGATACTGTACAAGCAGTCTATACGTAGCCTTAATGAATGGTAGGCTCTGGCCTATGAAGATCTCCCAAAACCTTGACTGGCTTTCATGGATTCCAAGTCCTGGTGCATTCTCTAAGGGTGTTAAAGCTAGTCTTGGATCTATCTGCATATGGTAGAGAGCGTGGCCAAACTCGTGTATCGCACCACTAATAGTCCTTTTAGGATCATAGCCTGGTATCCTAATTGTTATCCTAACATCATTGATTGATAATGGTTCTGTAAAGGGGTGTGGTGACTCATCTATCCTTCCTCTCCTCCAGTCATAGCCTAGTAGCGTCAATAGCCTCTTTACCAGCTTAACCATGTTTGAGCTATTATAGCTAAGACCTTCTAGAGGGTGCTTCCTCGGGTAAAAGCCTTCAGATAGTACTCGCTCAATTAGCTTCTTTAATCTTGGTATGAGTTGCTCAAAGAGCTGTACTACATCTCTCCTAGTTAAACCCTCCTCAAACTCGTCTAAGAGAGCGTCATAGGGGTGTTCTTTATAGCCCTTCCTCTCGGCATACTCTCTCACTATGCTAAAAACTTCTTTAAGCCAAGGCTTAAACTTAGAGTAGTCGTCCTTCTCCTTGGCGGCTTTCCAGGCATTAAAGCCTTCAGATAACACTCTAGCCTTCCTAGCTAGAAGCTCGTCAGTCCACGCAGTATTGCTATGATAGAGCCTCTCTAGGATTCTTACAACACCTTTCTCGTAGTCGTTTAGTTTATCAAGCCTCTCAACAGCTTTATCGAGAAGCTGCCTAAGCTTCTCGGAGACTAGCCTCTTCCTAACCAGCTTGAGTAGTTCACCTATAGCGATACTACGGTATGGTGAAGCTAGGGACGGCATGTATGTTTCAACATCCCAGGTTAGTAGCGACAATGCGTGCTCTAACGCCCATACCGGTTTGAAGTATTCGACGAGTTCTCTCACAACTTCATCTAGTATTATCTTCCTCCACTCCTCCACTGTAAGCACCAAATCAAGCTAGAAGCACGGTAGGATATAACCTGTTGGAATCCGCTTAGAGCCTAACTCTACCACCAGGCTTTAACCATCACGTTAACAGCCTCTCTCACCAACATCCTATAGTACTCATTACAGCAGATAACCTTGGTCTTACCTATAAGCCTTCTAGAGGCTATAGAGCCTTCAATACATGTTGCATCAACTAGGATTCTAGGGACAAGAACCTCTAAGGCAGCTGCTACAAGCTTATCCTCTGCAAGTCTCCTACCAGCTATAACAACTATGTCAGCTTGTCCAAGAGCTTGGGCAAGCCCCTCCTCATCATACTCGCATATGGTTGCGCACGAGCATAGTCGCTTAAGCTTATACTCAATGTAGTTCCTATCGGCTTCAGGTATGACGACGTACCTTAGCTTAAATCCAAGTCTACATAGTGCTGATGCGTGTACAAGCCCTTCAACACCACTGATAACTGTTGCAGTAGTTGGTTCAAGACCCTTAGCGATAGCCTCTGAAACTCTTCTCTCAACATTAACTCCTCTAAGCATTCCCTCCCTAAGGACAACGACATCTATACTATCAACGTCTGTTACTGACTCGTCAAGAGAATCAACAATGTATGGTCCTAGAACCTTCCAAGGCCTATCAAGGAATACGCCAAGACACGTTGCGTCAGAGCACCATGAGCTTAGAAGCCCCATAACCTCGTAGTCGCTTACTGGCTCAGCCCACTTACATGAAGCGTTAATGCCTTGAAGCTTTAACTCCTCTCGTAAAAGCATAGCGACTTTCGAAGCTGACCCTGCAAAACCAACAACGTATGCTCTAAGATCGCTTTCCTCCTCCACTAGCCCCACCATACGTGCTAGTCTCCTAAGGAGCCTCCTCACGTAAGCCTACATCCCCATCTAAACGGCTAGTAATACAGCCTAAATCTAGGTTTTCCTCTCAGTACGGTAGCACCTCTATACTCTAGGAATACTAGCAGACTAGAGACTCTCAGTGGCCACGAGATTATGTATGGTATTATCGGTGTAACATCTAGTTGGTGGTAGCTGTGAGGTCAGCCGTAATAGTATACTATTCGAGAGAGCCTCCAAGAGATGTTATCGAGAAACTCGTTAAAGCTGGCTTCAGCGTTGAGCTTCGTAGAGCATGTGATGTCGATATAATGCTTGTAGGCCCCTTCGGTATTGTTAAAGGGTATAAAGCTGTAAAGATAATAGCGAATCAAATGTCTCCTAGCGGTTAAGGATCCCTATAAGCTTTCTCAAGACCTCTACATACCTTATCGTCTCCTCCCTACCCTTCTCGGTTAGGGTAATAACAAGTCTAGGTCCCTTAGTGCTAAGCCTTCTCTTCATCTTAATGAATCCTTGCTTCTCCATCTTAAGGATATGGCTCCATAAGGCTCCAGGGGTTATTCCGAGAGCCTTCTGTAGCTCGTTGAATTCAACCTCTTCACGGATTAGAAGGACTAGTGATATAACAAGCCTAACTGGTGCTGACAAGACGTGGCCCCTAATAATGTTGAGTATCTCTTTGACATCATTTTCCTCCTCCAATACCTCTTCATCCCTCACCCTCTCTAGGAGCTACAAGCTTTAACCCCTCATGAATATACAGTACTGCTGCTGTTGTGTAGCTTAGGAAGAGTCCTCCCACAGCAATATCCCAGTAGTTGGTTGTGGGGGCTAGGAGGAGCATGACAATAGTCGCATACAGTATTGATGCAGCTATTAACGATATCTTGCAGTTGAAGCACACTAGCTCCCATACACCGGTAAAGCTCACGCCAATTGAGAGCGTAATGATAAGTGATAATGGTGCTATAATCTGTTTAGGCATGCTTAAAGGTGGTAGCGATAGTAGTATCGTTATTAAGGGGTACACTATCCATGCACAAGCCCAGCCAATAGCTATAAGCCTACTAGTAACTCTACCACTACACTCCTCTGAGCCCTGAGCTCTAAAAGCCCTAGCATAAGCCTCTAGAGCTCTAGATGCCTTATGAAACTGTAGGAGTATAACTGGTATGGAGGTAGCCCAAATACAAGCTAGTATTATAGTCTCATAGACTGTACCCACAAGAGGCTTAATACTTGAGATGATGACGGTTATTGATACAGGTATAAGCCAGCATAGGTATGAGTACGCAGCTCTCGATAATACTACAGCCTTAAAGAGCTTATTAACAGCCTCTAAAGCCGATGCAAGACTCCGTAGTACATCCTCCTCAGAGTCTCTACCCATAGCTGGACACCTCTCCTCCCCTCCCATTAGCTTCTAGGAGCCCTTTCTAATAGGGTGAGAAAAACAGGGTGAAGGGTAGGAGGGTGACTTAACTTCATTAGAATAGTCTGAGCTCCTCTACTCCAACACCCTTCTGCAGTCTAAGGAATAGTATTGCTAGTAGTGATAGGCCTGCAGTCCAGGCTAGTAGAGAGCACCAGAGTAGTATTGGTGATATTACTTGTCCACTCTCATAGTGTATGAAGGATGCTAGTCTAGGCTCTACACCAGAGTAGTAGCAGTACAAGAGTGTTTCAGCAGCGTTGAAGGGTGATGCTACTATAACCCATCCAAGGTTTACGTAGACTTGTGTTATCCCTAGCCCTAAAGCTAGTATCATTGGGAGGTATGCTGCAAAGTACATCATTCCAGTCTTTCTAAGAGCTATCATAGCGTACATTATCGTAGCAGCAAACGTGTATAGCATTATACCAGTAGCTATGGTTGCTGCTATAAGCCCAGGAGGGTTAGCTGGCAGTAGATTAGCTCCAAGCCTCCAGCTATACAATAGGTAGGTTATCGTGAAGAGTATTGCCGCAACTATGATGCAGACTATAATGAAGCCTACAAGGAGCCCAGCATAGAGCTTACTTGATGTCAACCTACTATACTTTGTCAAGTATCTTGCAGCAATTGAGGAGTATACAAACTCGTAGCTAAGACCGACAGCAGCGCTTCCAAGTCCTACAATAACTACTGTTGAGTACCAGCTTGCAGCATAGCTTAGCTTTGCCTCAAGAGTGCTAAAGAAAGCTGCTTTCTGAGATATCGCTGCAACTCCTAGTATTAGCCAGAACACCATAAACGCTATAGACCATCCCCACAAGTACTTAGATCTTAGCTCTGATTTGAGATAGTATTTTAGGAACAGCTTACTCACCAGCCATCACCTCGTAAAGCCTATCAAGACTGTCCATCTCAGATATCCTAAGACCTTCACCACTAACTAAGGAGTAGTACTCATCATCTACACGTATGGTGAGCTCAGCATCACTCCTTCTGCCCTTAACTATCGACAAGTCTGGTAGTCTTGTCGCGTCTATAGGACCATAGACTCTACCCTGAATCATTAGTAGAGCCTTCCACCCATCCAGCTTCCTTAAAAGCCATGTAGCGTGGGTATTCATTATGATTCTTCTAGCCTCCTTAAGAATGACTTCTAGTACTCTAGCTCTCATACGTGGATCTAGGTTCTCGAAGGGCTCGTCGAGAAGTACATATCTGCATGAAGTGGCTAAGGCTATGAGGTTTAAAGCTATCCTCTTCTCCCCAGCTGAGAGGCTAAATACATCCCTGTTAAGCCTATCCCTAAAGTTAAATCTATCTACAAGGTCTAGGAACTTCTCGTAGCTGCCTCCTACAAGCTCTAGGTATAGTCTAGCTAGATCCTTTATTGGAAGCTTTAGTAGTGTGTAAACCTCCTCAAGGTTTGTAGCTACTAGTCCTGGTACACCGTTAATCCTATTAACATCGTATTCATCAATCCTAACCTCTCCTTGGAGTAGTGGTGTTAATCCTAATACTGTTCGGAAGAGTGTTGTTTTACCAGCTCCATTAGGTCCTAGTATTACGAGTGGTGGAGTTAGCTCACAGCTTAGCTCCCTGAGTATTGTTATTCCTCTACGGTACCCTGCGGTAACATTCCTAAATACTATCGGCATTACTCTCAACCACGTACTAGTGCTTAGCCTCTAATGCTATAAGCTGTGGAGAGACTCTGTAGCGCAGAGTACACTATGAGGGGTAACTCTTATACCACCCTGTTACTAGCCCACTATGAGAGATAGTGGGCTACTGGTGGGATATGTCATGGAAAGTGTATGGAGGATAATGGAGGAGTATCGTAGGAGGCTTATTGCTAGAGAAAAGATGCTTAAGGAGGGCTTTTGGGCTCTCTACTCATGCTCTAGAGGAGGGTATCCCGGACACATACCCCTAGCTATTACTAGTAGCATTCTCGCTGTAATGGAGAAAGGCATCACTCTAGGCCTCTACGACCCCTCCGCGAGAATATATGCTAGGATAGCTGGCAGCGTGGATAAGGCTGTTGAGAGTCTAAGGAGAGCTAGAAGAGAGATAAGATGTGCTGATCTTAATGAATGCAGGAGTGGTGTTAGTGATTCAGCAATAAGAGTTGTCCTAGACGCCTGGAAGGCTGTTAGGCAAGCCTCTACACTAATAGCTCGTGGCGATCTTAAGACCCTATTAACAGTAGTCTAGTTGCCGATTACCATCAAACACCATGTATTTGTTTGTAGAGGAAAACACTCAATAATCTCAATAACTAGGCTTCACTTCTCGGGCTATACTATGACGGCTACACGTCCCCGTATACTCGTCGTTCCACTAGCATCAAAGATCCATGGAAGCTTCTTCATAGACTCTATAGTCTCTAGGGTTACTAGGACTAGTTCTCGTCTCTCAAAGCAAGCAGATGTAGTTGTGGCTCCCATAGTCTCAGATGCTACTGGCATTGAGCGCTTAGACTTAGCTAGCTACGATGCAATTGTAGCTCTACTAGTCACTGGTGGTACGAGTAGGCTTGGGTTCAAGCTGCTTGAGAAGGCTAGTGAGGCGGGAAAGAAGATCATTATTGGAGCAGTATCAATGCATAATAGTCTAGCATCAGCCTCATCACTATCATCTAAAGCTCGTAGTACTGGAGTTCAAGCACCATTATACCTTGTGTCTCCAGGCGTCGAGTCTAACTTCTATGGGCTTCTTAAGACAGCTATAGTGGTCTCAAAGATACCACGATACCATATCCTCCATATTGGTGGTGATCGTGGTAGAGCTGAAGAGTTCTCTAGAGTACTTAACGTTAAGATAACCTATGTTAACCATGATAAGCTTCTAGAGGAGTTCGCCAGGATTAGTAGTGAGGATGCTAGGAGCCAAGTTAAGGCTATGATATCTAGGTATCCTTTAAGGCTAAGTGGAGCTAGTGAGGAGAAGGTTATTGAGTGCACGAAAATGTATATCGCTATTAAAAGGCTTGTAGA
>CAZTPV010000025.1:0-8693 GCA_964615085.1 uncultured Desulfurococcales archaeon | reverse complement strand
TCCTGAGCCTCCTAATCTCAGCTGCTAGTTTCTCACCATTAGGATGATAGCCTACAAGTCTTCCATTAAGGAATACTTTCGCCGATTTTAATATCTCTGGGGGGTAGGAGCCAAGCTTTCTAGCCTCATTAAATACTTCTATGGCATCCTTAACGCCAAGCTCGTACAATAACTTTTCTACTATTTTCTCGTCAACACCAACAGATATGTAAGCTGAGAGAGCTAAGTTCTTTACGAGCCCACAATTAGGTCCTTCAGGGGTTTCAAAGGGACATATTCTACCCCACTGAGTACCATGAACGTCTCTAGCTTCGAAATGTGGCTGACTTCTACTTAATGGTGAAACAACTCTTCTTAAGTGGCTAAGCATTGAAATCCAATTAGTTCTATCAAGTATCTGGCTAACACCAGTACGCTGGCCAGGCCAGTTTCCTGTCGCTAATGCTTCACGAAGCCTACTCGATACAAGATCCGATCTTATTAGCATTTTAGTGCTTATTCTACGTCCACGGCTTCGCTGTCTCTCTAATTGATGTCTTATATCACTTACTAAGCTTCGTATTGCAACTCTAAATACTATTGCTATTAGGTCCCCTGCAAGGAGCACACGCTTATTGGCATAGTGGTCTTTATCGCTTGGCTTTCTACGGCCTAGTGCAAGCTCAAGTAGCATGTTAGCCATCTGACCAAGGAAAATAGCCTTCTTAATCCTATCTTTAGGCTCTGTACCTAGGTGAGGGAGAAGCAGGGTGTCTAATACGCGTTCAGCTACACGTATACGTTGATCCCTTGGTTTACCAATACCTTCCCTGAATCTACTACCTATAAAGTCTAACGCATCCTCTACTGTTGCTATAGCTCTCGCTTGCTCAAAGGATGGAAGTAGTAACTGTTGTACCTCGGGATCACTTGAAACGGCAAGAACTATGTCACGATCGGACTCTAGTCCTAGAGCCCTCATAACAACTACAAAGGGTATTTTGCTAAGAGCCCTAGTCATGGATATTTGGAGAGTACCATCCTTATGAAGATCTAGGATGAGCTGGTATCTAACACCATGATGAGTAGAGATGACTTTTGCCGTATAGATAGCGCTTGTGCCAGCTCTTGCCTTGTCTATTAGTATTCTGTTGAATGCTTGCTCCTCCTGCATAACAATTACTCTCTCAGAACCATTGATAATAAAGTATCCACCCATATCTCTAGGGTCTTCACCAGCCTCAATGAGGATTTTCTCACACTCCTCTTTACTACCACCCTCATAGAAGCATTTTGCTAAGGGATCTGCCTTAGATCTAAGCATAATGGGTATCGTGCCTAAGGTTACCTCTTCAATTTCATGCTCAATACCATTCTCTATAGTCACTACTTTTGCTTTCAAAGGAGCCTCATAAGTTAGGTCTCTTAATCTACATTCAAGAGGTGTAACTGGATGCTGACTACCATCACTTTCAACTACAATAGGCTCGCCTATTTCAACGTCGACTATCCTTACCTCGTATTCTCTCCTAGGTGTCGAAATTACTGAATGCTCTTTGATAATTTCTTTCAAGTCCTTTTCTATGAACCTGTTGAACGATTCCAAGTGCTGTCTGACGAGACCATACTCTTCGAGAAACGCCTTCATTACAAGCCATCTATCTTCCATTGATGGAAATTGAGTAGACATAACGCTCTATCCCCACTCAAACCTCTAATAACCAACAACGTAACGATAGACAATTATCTCTCCCGCTGTAGGGCTCTTTCTATACACTCGTATAATATCACCAGGTTTTGCCCCTATACGTCTTACTACGGGATCTGTTACCCTAATCCATGGTAGTTGTTCTGGCCTAACTCCTAGCTCCTTGAGTATACGAACAGCTTCATCGTAAGGAACTATCTCGTGTTTTGGTACAAGCTCGTGTTCCAGGATATCAAACTTCTTTGATTGCTGCTTTTTGGGCATAAAGCGACACCCTGCCATACCATTTTAGAGCTAACATAGACTCATTGAGTAAGGTTATTGAGTCCTTTATCTACTTTGCTACCATACTACGACTGTTAAACTAGTCTAACCCTATTAACCTTCTTATTCATCCATGAGTACCTTCTTATTCTTGAGGATCTGCCATACCCACAAGCTGCGCAATAGCCCTTAGCAACATTAAATGAATGACGGCCACATCTTCTACATCGTATATGTGTTTTACCTTTACTCATTTTACCAAACGATGTTGTTCCCTTAACCATGTCTCATACACCTACCATATGACTACTTTATTGGTGCAGGAGAGACAAGTACTACATTATCGCCTCTTATCACTATTGTCCCTAGCCTTCTTCTAGTACCATCATCTCTTATTTCCTCGGCATCGTCAAGCACGAGATTTAGATGCTGATCATAGCTTCTTAATTTACCTCGAACAGTCTCACCGCCCTTAAGTTTTACTAATACTATGTTTCCTATATTTTCAGCGAGAAGTCTATGTGTTGTTTCTGACACTAGTGAACCCCCTCCTTCACCCAATGCTTGAGCTTCCTGGTTTTAAGGATTACCTTAAACTATCTATATGATTCAACTATGCTCTTAAGTACAAAGTGGGGGATTAGATGCGCAGATGGGTGCTCTCAAAAAAGGATAAAAAGGAGCTTATAAAGAGGCTTAAGAGACTGTATGGTGATAGAATCACACTTAACGAGAAAGATGATGTACTAGAGTACTTCGTCGAGGATAACATTGAGATCATATTATGTAATGGCACTCCAGCATTAATAATCTTGGATGAAGATACTATAATACCGCATTTAAGACTCTTATTAAAGGAGCCACAAAGGTTTAAGCTGCCTAAAATAATTGTTGATCAAGGCGCTGTTAAACCTATTTCTAGGGGAGCTGACCTTATGAGGCCAGGAGTAGTTAAAATTGAGGGCACATTCCAGAAAGGAGATATAGTACTTGTATGTGAACCGTTAAAAGAGCTGCCGATCGCTGTCCATAGAGCATTATACAGCTATGAGGAGGTGATTAAAATGAGGAAAGGTAGGATATGTGAATGTCTGCACCATATCGGCGATAAATACTGGAGAATTTTAGGGTAGAATTGGTGTTAAGCTCTACCAGTGAGCATAAAGGAGTCTAATATACTAGGAGCGTATACCTCAACATCCTCTGGAAGCCCTAACTTTCTAGCCTTAGCTTTTATCTCCCTTTGAAGTGATAGTATAGACTGGTACTCTCCGTGACACAGTATTATCCTTTTTGGTTTAGGTTTCATGTTTGCCAGGAAGCTAAGTAGCTGTCTCCTATCAGAGTGCCCCGAAAAGCCTTCAGCTGAGTAAACTTGCATCTTTATTTCGACTAGCTCTAGCTTACCTTCTGGACTTATTAAGGCTACTTGTCTAGCTCCATCAAGTATTTGTCTTCCTAAAGTTCCTGCAACCTGGTAGCTTACGAAAATCAGTGCATTATTTGGATTCCTCGCTAACATGTACAAGTACTCCACTGAAGGACCGCCTTGAAGCATACCTGATGTTGCAAGTATTATCGCTGGCTCTTTATCGTAGGCTATGTCTTCTCTCATTCTTCTGTTCTTAACTTTTATAATGAAATCGTCCTCAAAAGGATTCTCGCCTCTAAATATCCTTGACTGTAGGTACGATGATAATAATTCAGGGTAAGATAGGTGAATTGCTGTTACTTCATCAATCATACCATCTATGTATATATTGACTTTGGGGATTATGCGTTTCTTTATAGCATCTCTTAGAACGAGTAGAATTTCCTGTGCTCTACCTACGGCCATGACGGGAATCAGAACTTTACCGCCGTGGACGATAGTCCTTGAAACTATTTCTAGTAGTTTTAACTCTGCTTCATCTCTTCGAGGAAGATTACGATTACCATATGTAGCCTCCATGATTAATGTTTCAACACGTGGAAACTCATCATGTGCTTTATCAAGTAATTTTGTTCTACCATACTTAAAGTCACCAGTGTATACTATATTGTGAAGTCCTTCACCTATGTGAAGGTGGACTATAGCTGAACCAAGTATATGGCCAGCGTTATAGAATGTTAATTTAATGTCTGGCGCTATGTCGGTTACTTCACCGTAGTCAAGGGCTATGGTATGTAATATCATCTTTTTAACTTCATTTTGTGTATATGGTGGCCTTTTACCACTCCTCTGGAGAACATCTAGAAAGTCTAACTGGGTTAATACCATTAGATCCCTAGTAGGTTTTGTAACGTACACTGGACCCCTATAACCGTACTTAAATAGGTATGGTACAAGACCCATATGGTCTAAGTGTGCGTGAGTCACTACTACAGCATCTAAATCTTCTAACCTTAATTCATCTAGATCCAATCTAGGGTACATTTCATAGCCATATACGGCTGGATTAACGCCAACATCAAGTAAAACTCTGCTCTCCGGAGTTTCAACGAGTATTGCTGAGCGGCCAACTTCCCTGAATCCACCCAAAGCTGTAATTCGGACGTAACTATTCTCGAATATAACTCCTCGATGTATCCTGTCACCAATACTTCTAAGTACTTGAAGCCTATACTCACTTTGCTCTAACATATAGCTTATGATTTTCCTTAAAGTGTTAGATTCCCTACTTGGCGCTCTAACTACTGTTAATCTCCAACCTGTCTCAACAAGAACTTTATTGTAGATGCTTCTGCCCTTGCCGTAGACCAACCCTACTTTCTCAGCCTTAACTATAACTTCTCCAAGTACTTCATCAAACATTATATCCTTGATACCAGCCTCCTTAGGTACTATTTCTTTTATCAACTTCTCGGTTTCCTCTTTACTCTTCCTAGCACTCGGGTCAATTCTAATTACAATTCGCTTCTTGAGCTCCTTAGCTATAGACTTAATCACATCAGGTCTTTCGACAATTACCCTCGGGTTCTTTATGTATACGGCTATTTCTGGGCCTTCAAACTCTATCCTAGTTATATGTGCCTCTGGCGGAATATGCTTTATTATTGATGCTACTATGTTTTTTAGTTCTCCTTTCTTGTACAAGATCATCACCTATCTTAAGACGGGGGCGTTAGTATTCATGCACTTTGCTTAAGGAGTGAGTGTCAAGTACCCTTTAGCCTAGGGTTAGGTGTTTATCGGAGTTGAGGATTTTCATACAACCGTTACGTTAGTGTACAGCACCTTATTAGGCTTTATTTCGATAAGCTATACACCTTTGGACATTCTACCTTGATAACTCTATGTTATACTCTTCTATACCCTTTCTTGATACTACAACTATGTCTATTCCATTACCGGTAAAGGCGTCTCTTCTTATGGATGATAGAATAGCGTTTTTGACCATTTCTACAGCCTCCTTAACACTCATATCTTCTCGATACCTCTCCTCTAATACTCCTAATGCAACTGGGGACCCAGAGCCAGTGGCAACGTATCTTTCTTCGGTTACTGTTCCAAACCAGTCTAGGTTAAATAAGCGTGGCGCACTATCATAGCCTCCAACAAGTAATTGTACTATATAGGGAAATGCTCTTGCAGAGAAGAGTACTAGTGAAAGGAGCGAAGCTGCTGTCTTAATGGGCATGGGTTTTCCAGTTGATATCTCATAGTATGTTGCTTGTTCCCTTAACCATTCTGCAAGCATTTGTGCATCAGCTACATAGCCTGCTGTCGTTAATACCATGTAGTTTGTAACCTTAATTATCTTTTTAGTGCGTTTATGAGCAACATAGTATCCTGCAGTAGCTCTCCTATCTGCTGCAAGTATGACAAAGTCTTTGAAGCGAGCACCTACCGTTGTTGTTGAGTGAAGCATATGTGTAAGTCTTTTGTTAAACTCACTTAGATTCGAGAACCGACGCCGAATGTCAAAGGGATTGAGATCTAACATATCGTAACACACTCCAAGAATACCATTGACGCACGTTCCTTATAGTTTAACCCATGCTAGAGGACTTGAAGATGTAAGAGGTAATAAGTGTTTAGATCTAAAAACACACATCCTAGTAGAGTGGTTGGAGACTATGAACTTAGGATTACATGTAATAGATTTACCAAAGAAAGTTATTGTAGGTGAGGGAGCAATAAAAGAGCTTTCTAACGTGATGAGAGAGCTTAACCTTACTACACCAATAGCTATAGTAGCTGGGCCAAATGTATGGAGACTCTATCGTGATAAGTTGCTTGAACCCTTAGAAGAGTTTACAAAGGATTACGAGTATTTTGAGGCCAGTGAACCTAGTTTGAATTATGCAGAAAAACTGTATATCGACATAAGGGAGTATAAGCCATCCCTGATAATTGGTTTTGGGGGAGGTAAATCTATTGATTTAGCTAAGTACATTGCTATGAAACTTTCAATACCGTTTATAAGCGTACCAACATCGGCTTCTCACGATGGCATTACATCTCCTTTCGCATCCTTAAGAGGCACTACGAAGCCCTATTCTATTAAGGCTAAAGCACCATTAGCTATTATAGCCGATATAGACATTATAGCAAGAGCCCCCATTAGGTTATTAAGAGCTGGTAGTGGTGATTTAATAGCTAAGCTTACCGCTGTAAGGGACTGGCAGCTAGCCCACAAACTGAAGAATGAGTACTATGGAGAGTATGCAGCTAGCTTAGCGTTATTATCCGCTAAACATGTTCTTAGATTCGCTAACGTAATAAGGAGAGGTGGAAAAGAAGCTGCTAGAATTGTTGTTGAAGGACTTATAAGTAGTGGTGTTGCAATGTGTATTGCTGGATCCACAAGACCTGCTAGTGGCTCTGAACATCTCTTTAGTCACGCTCTTGACATCATAGCTCCTGGTAAAGCTCTTCATGGAGAACAAGTTGCTCTTGGAACTATAATGATGATGTATCTCCACGGAGGTAATTGGAGAAAAATTCGCAAAATTATGAAGAAGATAGGCTTACCCACCAAGGCTAAAGAATTAGGCATAAGAGATACTGATGTTATCAGAGCGTTGACTATAGCTCATAGTATAAGGCCGGAACGATACACAATACTAGGTGAGAGTGGCCTAACTTGGGAGGCTGCAGAAAAACTCGCTAAAACTACTGGTGTTATAGATTAAGTCTTTGAAACCCTCTTCGCTTCCTCAGTTTCTAGGGGAACTATCTCGCGGAACTCTACCAGTTTTACATTGTCTTTTAGGTACTTCTCGATCTCTCTTACAAGTATTCGTTTAACCACTTGTAAATCAGCAATTTCAAGTGCCTTACTACTAAACTCTATTGTTATTCTCTTAGCATCCTTATCGTAGATTACTTTTACATCCTTTTCTGACAGTCTAGGCACTCTCCTAAGTAGAAGGTGTAGGACTTTCTCAGCTAGATCTCTTAGTATCTTAACTACTTTGATTTTAGCTACTATGGTTTTACCTGCTAGGGGGTGATTAAAGTCTACTAAAACTCTGCCACCAGTTATGCTCCTTATTATAGCCATTTTACCATCTATTTCAATGATCTTACCTGGTTCGATTTCTTCGACGCCACGTCTTCTTAAAGCGTTTAAGGGCATTACCCTTATTTTCGAAGGATCTCTCTTCCCATATGCTTCTTCTGGTGGTATTTCTAGGGACTTCTCCTCGCCTTCGCTCATCTGACTTATCGCTTTTTCTAATCCAGGTATGAGCCTACCTTCACCAACGATAACTAATCTTGGCCCATATCTTTCACTTGCATCATATATTCCTGCTTTCCTAGCTTCATCCTCACTTGTAGTATCTATGAGTTCTCCCGTCTCTTTCACACGTAGCTCGTATTCAATTAGTACAAAATCCCCCTCTCTAATACTGCTCAACTCCTCTCTACACCCCACATCGCAGATACCAGCCTAAGTCTAGGAGGTTTCGGACAACAATCTTATGCTTTAATTTTTGTGGTTTAGCCCAGCCTATAGGCTCCCTTAACTTATTTAAGACAACAACTATCTTGCATTCTGTTAAAGACTCGCTACACTCCAATATTGATTCCTCAAAGACATCCCTACCATACAGAAACAGTTTTTCTGCATGCTCGTTTACTACTATATAGCATTTTTCTGGCGTATTAATAACATTTAGTAAGCCTAGCAATGGTGTGATCCTCTTGAAATCCTTGCTAATCCTAGCTATATGAATACCCGCAGAGAAAACATTATGATGCTTGCACTTTAGTAGACCTAGTATGTTGTAAGCATCATTACTACATGCTAACACTTCTATCGCATCCTTACTTTCAATACAGACTAGCTTCAAACCACTTTTTATTGAAGTGTTTAAGGTTTTTAAGAAGCTATTAATGATTTTAACCACTGTCTGAGGGCACTCATAATACTCTTTAGTCTTTACGAAGCATTGACTACTAGTTTGCATATGAAGAAGCCCTCTGATAACACATTGTCTGGGTATAGTCTTCTACATTTTAGTAGTTCGGTATCTAGGCTGTAGCCCAGGTAGTCTGTAAAGCCTTGTTCACCTACCCCTAATTCTAGACTAGCTATTGAAATTACATCTTTAAATTCGTTTAGCAGTGTATCAAGGACTAATTCATTCTCCTCAATACTTAAACTACATGTTGAATATACTATCTCCACTCTTTCTAATCGCTCATAACGCGTGACTAACTCTAAGACTTTCCTTAAAATCCTATACTGTAGGAGTACCCGATCTACAATCTCGGAGTATCTTCTAGGAGTTAGCTTCTTTCCTATAAGGC
>CAZTPV010000024.1:0-6310 GCA_964615085.1 uncultured Desulfurococcales archaeon | reverse complement strand
ACCTTATAGAGTGGTGCACCGCACGTAGAACAATATGCTAGTATGACACCACATTGAGCTTGTTTTATGGATAGTATGTAGGGTGGTTCATCACTAATAACGCTGGCTCTTATGATATCTCCAGGTTTTACAGCCTTGTATATGCTGTCGATGTACTTGTCACTTGCCTGCGAGATGTGAAGTACACCCGTAAATACACCGTTAAGGTATCTTAGCCTTTCATCGAAACACAGCTTGACTATCGCTAAATCCTCTCTAGGCATGTATTGAACGAAGCCATGCAATATCATGCCTCTCTTGATTACCAGTCTTTTCTGTTTAAGTGGGATAATCCTTATCCTCCTCGACTTAATGTCTACATGTACTTTACCTAGCTTTGCAGCATATATTACTCCGTTGCTAACGTATACGCCTTCATCAGGTATGAACTCCTCTATTACGGCCAAGGGTTCACCAGGGAGTACTACTTTATTTTCAAGCTCTCTTAGCCTATTACTCACGATAATCACTCCCTTACAGCAACTATTAGGAGTAATGGAACTACGTGAGTCTTTTTAACATGATGCTTATATACTTGTTTTATTCTCATACAACTTTTCTGTAGCCTCTCAATAATATAACCATGGTTGCTTAAGAACCTCTTAATAATGTTTAGTAGTGGCTCGCTCGCGTAGTGTATTAAGCCTATACCTAGTGGGTTAAGACTAATAATGGCCTTGAGTATCTCTTTATCAATACCCTTCCTTTTAGTGCCAAATGGTGGATTAGATATAATCATGTATTGTTCTTTCCCTCTTAGAGGAGGTTTACGAGCATCGCAACACACGTAGTCAATCAGAAGACTCCTCCAGAGGGGTGATCTTCTAGCATCCTTTATAGCGTCAAGATCAAGTTCCAACCCTACCCCATATCTGTTGAGAAGATAAGTGAAAATGTAAAGCAACATCCCAGTTCCAGAACAGAAGTCAACAACTACTTTCGCTCTATTAGCTAATGCTGCACATAAGTTAAACAGTTCTAAAGCTACTTCTGGTGGAGTTCTATATTGCTCAAGCTCCTCCTTGGGATAAGTATAGTCAGCTACGAGCTTCTCGAATAGAACCTTAAGTTTCATATTATCACCATACGAATCTATATTGACATTTATCATTTAATGCGCAGATCATCTCTCCTGGTGTAAGCACTGGTATGTGGTAATTTGATAGATCATCTACTGCTACTCGAGGGCATGATGTTACCACAAAAACGTCGTAATGATTCTGTATATTATCTAAATTCTCTTTGGTAACATCGTACATTAAGTGTATGTCATACCTAATACCATGTTTTTTGAAGATGTTCACTAACCTACTTATTGTTAGAGGTCTATATTGATAGTATCTTAGTCCTGCTATGATGCCTACACTGTGCGCGTTACTAGCCTCATATATGTATGCTATTCTTGTCTTCAACACTCTGAGAATATAGTCGTTCATATCAAGTACTTTTCCGGTATATGGGTCAACTAGTAGTATCCTAACATTCTTTAAGTTTTCTAAATCTATTGAAGCAAGATGCAAGCCTACTCCAAGAACATGGAAGTATCCCCCTGATACTACCACTGCTGTATCTATGTTGAGGAGCTCACTCCTACTACATGGTATGTAGCATCCTAAGATTTTGATAGTCTTGTGCACTCCTATGCTCTTTACAATCTGTTTAGCATACAGCTCTTCTGTTATAGAGTAGAATAATATCATTTTAGATGTGTTAGCAACCTTATAGAGACGATCTAGTATTTTATTTATAGTATCCTGATGTACAGTATGTAGGGCTTTCACATGAATTACATCAATACCGTTGAGAGGCTTAACCTCCTTGAGAGGATAATCCTCGTGTCCCACATGAATTATTGTATTAGCTCCTACAGTTAAGGCGTGAAGGTAGCCTATATCGCAACCTCCATAAGCTGGATCGGATCTAATATAAATGTTTAGCTCATTAAAAGAAGTATTAAGAAGCCTTGTAAGCTTAAGAGCATAGTTAATCAATCCTGGTGCAGCTTCTATAAGTACCTTACCAGGTTTTAGTTTTTTAACTACTTTGACAACTTCATTATAGTCTACGTGAAAGAGACTCCCATCATCAGCATGGATTGTCATGGTAGAGGCTTTAGTCCCTCCTTTAAAGGTATGATTCTTATCCTAGCTGGTAAGGGTAGCTTGGAAGCGCCAATCTTTAAGGCTTCTTTTGCTTTATCAACATGTTCTCTCTTGACTCTCACTTCTAGCACTGCTTGACCAGGATATACTCGTGCGGCTGTTCCAACTGGTTTTCCAAAGGCTTGTCTCATTCCTTCCTGAAGCCTATCAGCTCCAGCGAAAGCCATCATCTTGTTTTCTCTTAGTACATGATGCGGGTATACTCTAACCCTAAAGAAGTAGTTTGTATCACCTATTGTTGTGGAGAGGTACTTGTGAACCATGACTCTAGCGGCTTCAAGCGCATTATGCCTAATTTGACCTCTCTCAAGAACATACAACTCTAAGGCGTAATCATAATCTCCATGGGGGTTGCCCATAACGAATTTCTGTATTTTTGGTGGTGGTACACCGTGTATGTACTCCTTCCTAGTATATGGTGGGCCTGATAATGCTTTTGACCTCCTCTTAGTATAGCATCGTGCTGGCTTCTGTGTGCCCATACTCCTCACCACTCCTATTAGCTCTGCTACGATTCTAAGCTCAATAGTTGGAGGGGTTTAAAACATCTTTACTCTAAAACTATGATGTGTGGCCAGAGGCCCCCATGAGCTACTCTTCGCTCATGTACAATCCTATAGCCAATATTACTAGCTACACTTTTGACGTGGTTATGCTCAGTTGTTATTAGTACTATCCTTCTTGGTGAAACTCTGCTTAGACTCTCTAAGAATTTCGTATAAAGATCTCTCACCTTTAAGGGGCTACCATATCTTATTCCATATGGAGGATTACTTATAACAACATCTATGGAGTCTTTTTCGAAGAGCTCGTGAGCTCTTCTAGCATCCCCAACAATAAAGTTTATCCGATTAAATACGCTGGCGGCAAGTGCGTTAAGTATTGCACCTCTAACATGTTTTGGATTTATATCCATACAGTAGGCTCTACTACTCTCCGTCACTAGTGTAGCTTCAATGGGTATTGTACCGCCACCACACATTAAATCAGCAATGACCTCTCCATCTCTTAGGCCAGACAATACTATCATTGCATAGGCTAAAGTTGGCTTAAGTGAAGCTGGATGTTCATAGATTCTGTAACCTCTTCGATGCCATGAAAGTTCACCAGAAATCTCAAGACTGATATAGGCTCTGTCTTCAATAACATCAATGACTATTATTTTTGAAGGATAATCTAGGTCTACTTTTAACCTAAACCCGTATAGATTCTTGAAATACTTGATTACCTCGTCACCAGCTTCTACAGCAACATCAATAGAGGAGTATTCGTGTTCACCAACTCTCTCAACCCTTATTGCGAACTTGTCGTAAATAGATATTAGTTTCTCTAGTCTCAACTTCCTCAAGTAATTTCTTATCCTTGCTAAATCCTCCTTAGAACCTGTTAAGTCTACTTCAGCTAACAGTATTCTGATGCGATGTATGCTTTTAATCCTGTCTATCAGTTGGATTCTATCCAATGGAATGCTGAATATAATCCTTCCACGATTCTCTCGAACGTCTATTATACTTGCATGAAGTATGGATTTAACTTCCTCTACAGCTATATCCTCTATACCAGGGTTTGTTGTAGCAATTAATACGACTTTCTCACTCATTTTGAGTCATCTCACGTTCATATAGAGCTGCGTATATTCTCTTAGCTAATGTGTATAATGCGGATATTTCGCCTCCCGTAGGCTTAGACTTAAAAACTATATGTTTTAAAGCCATTTTAACTTGGAGTGCTCGTTGCTTATCAATGATCATGTCAACTACTTTGTAGAGTAGTGAGAGAAATCTTCTAATGCTTCTTGGGTCAGGCCTATCAATGATGTACTGTGTTTTCTCGGTGATGAGTTCCATGTTTGACTTTAATAATTCGTGCTTGAAGAACTCGTAGGCAACTATCGCTATAGCGTGTGAGAGGTTCAATACCGGATACTCTTTATTTGCTGGTATGCTTAAGAGTAGATCACAGCATGCAATCTCGTCTCTTGTAAGACCAGTACTTTCTCTCCCAAAGACTATGGCAACACTATTGAAGTGTTCTGCTATTTCAACAGCCTCCCAAGGGGTTATGGCATGCCTTAATACATCATGGTGTTGTCCCACTCTAGCAGAGGTACATATACTTAGATCAACCCCATTAAGTGCTTCATCAAGAGTGTTAACTATTTTAGCGCTCTTAAGCACATCAGTAGCTTTAGCTGCAAATCTTAAGGCTTCCTCGCTATCCGGTTTAGCAAGAGGTGATACTAGATAGAGACTATTAATGCCAAAATTTTTAGCTATCCTAGCTATAAAGCCAAGATTGATATTACCTTCAATTCCAACAACTACCAGCCTTATTTCTTTAGGCAAGATAGTCACCATGTTGAGAGCGTATCACGTCCTTAAACTAATAGCTAGAGTTATTATTGTCTCAAAAAATTTGTGATGTAAGTATATCTCTAACTTCTTAAGCTTATGTATTAGGGGTTTCAATAATTCAACAATACTACAGCCAGACTCTGTTGAGAAGGTGACTACTACTAAGCGTATGTAGTCTAAGTTAATTATTTTATTAATAAACTCGGTAATGTGGGTACAGCCGCCACAGTATTGTAGATCATATTCATCAGAGGGAGTACAGTTAAGGTATGGTGCGTTATAAACTAGTACCGTATTGCGTCTAGATTTATTTCTCAAAAAACTTACTCTATCAGCTTGAACGAGATCAGCTAAATAATCTAGTCTATTAACCTTAATATTCTCCTTAGCGTTGCTGAGAGCGCATGAAGATAAGTCAGACTGTACAAGGTATTGTAAAGCCTTATTCATAGAGGTATAGACTCCTATTAGTCCAGTTCCACAGCCAATATCTAGTAGGATAATGTTGCCATGAGGAGTATGGTCTAGTGCTGCGTAGAGTGTTTGCCAGCTATCCTCTAGAGGTGGGTAAACACTACTATATATGACTAAATGGATATCCTTGATTGCAATACTTATTTTCTCCCTACTAGTGTCAAGTATGCATTTGTAGCTAAGCTTCATGCTATTCACCATTAATGCATTTCCTGGCAATAAGTACTATTTCATCTAAGGTTAGATCTCTAACCCTCCTGGTATCCATGCTCTCTAAGACCACCTTGCATTTCGGAAAGCATTCTGTGAGAGCTCTTCTCAAGACTTTATTCTTGAAGCTAAAGAGGCATCTTGTGACATGCTCTATCTTTGGTATGAGGTCTTCTGACTCGCATGTACTCTTCCTCTCCATTACAACGATTCGTGAATATACTTTAGGCTTTGGATTAAAGCTTGTTGGCTTAACTACATCTTTAGCATAAATCTTGTATCTGTATTGGACAAGTATAGTTAACCTACCATAGCGCTTCTCTCCCGCCTTAGCTTGTAGTCTATTAGCCACCTCTCTTTGGAGTAGAAGTACTGCTGCTCTTTTTGGAGGTTCCAAAACGATAATGCGAAGTAGAGGTGATGTTATTTCATAGGGTATTGAGCCGTAAACTACGTCGATTCTTTCTATAATAGCCGGGGGATGTAGAGCATCTGCTAGTACAAGGTCGATATTTATAGCGCTCTCTTGCACATCTTGCATGTACTTGATGTGCTTAGAATCAATCTCTACTCCGACTACATATGTATGAGTGTTTATAAAATACTTGGTCAGAGCGGCTTTGCCAACACCTACTTCTAGGCATACCCTAGGATTATACTTCATGACATACTCTACTAGCCTCTTTATGACACGCTTATCAACTAAATAGTGTTGTCCCAGTCTAACCATGGATTATGCTTCAGTCCTCCTAACCTTAAGCCTCTCATAGATTTTACTCAAGTAATCAAGATATAGAGGTTTTATGGGCTGCTCTAATTCTCTACGGGGTGGTTTAACGAAAAGGTAATATTTTTCGCCTCCTTGAAGCTCTTTAACTATTCTCTCGACAAGTACCTTGATGGGATCAATTTTAACTCTAGACTTTATATCTTCGTAGCTAGTGAATGGCCTTTCTTGACGCTGTTCTAGGATTCTGGATAGTATTCTCTTCCCAATACCTGGTAGTAGTTCTAGGCTATGAAATCTTATTGTTATTGGCTCAGCGATGTTGAAGAATTCCACAAAGACAT
>CAZTPV010000023.1:0-2897 GCA_964615085.1 uncultured Desulfurococcales archaeon | reverse complement strand
TAGACACTGTAGATGACCACATAGTCTTCAGCTGCACCAAGTACTTCTGATGGAATATTGGTATCTATGTATACTGGGGTGACTGTTCCTAGATACCCTAGGAAGTATGGTGATATGTCGGTTGGCGCGATATCACTGTATACGAATATAGCTGAGTAGGTCTCAGCGGGATACGATCCTATAACACTATGCACGTCAAGCATTACTAGACTAGTCTTAGTGAATTCCGCATCAATAGTCTCGTTGTATGGTATTTCTGGGAAGTAGTGATAGTATACTAGGACAGGGGCTCTAGCGTCAAGGTAGTATGCATAGTAGCCAGCAACAGGTTTAGGCTGCATTAGGGACTTTACGATTAGTCCTAGAGGCTCTAGATGGAATTTATAGCCTGGTATGCCTCCACTAGACTCTTCAACCTTCAACCTAAACACTATAGGTGTGATGAACGCTATCCAGCCGTTAATCTGCTCAATAGAGGATAACACTTCACCGCTTGTAGCATTGTACAGGTATAGTCTTCCTAGAACTAGTGTTAATAGCTCTGAAGTATATACTGGCGGTACTGCCACCTTTACTGGGGGTATGTTGGAGAAGTCTACATCAATCTCATACGTGCTCTTCATAGCGTTCGTCACTAATAGCTTATAGTAGCTTCCAAGCTGGTGAGTACTGTTTATTGAAGGTAGTATAGCCTCTATATCGATGATGTAGCCTGTACACGGGTATAGCAGGTTTATTGTAACCTCACCATAGCTTTCATTCGTCCATCCAAAGTAGTAGTGTGATAGCATTACTGGTCCTAGCTTAGGGTTAATACCTAGAGCCAAGACGATAGCGTATACTGGTTCACCATTGTAGTGTGCGTGGACTATCACCTTTACTGGCTTACTCACACCTATTAAGGCCTTGGCCACTGGTAGTCCTGTATCCTTGTCAACGAACTTTAGCTCTAAAGCACCATAGCCTGCAGGTATCTTGTCAAAGTCTATAGATACTTTGACCTCGATGCTTGAGAGTGCTGGAACAGTTACCTCAGAGGGTACTTTTACTGCTCCAGCATAGAGCTCTAAGTATGTTAATCCTCCCCAGACTTTGAGTACGCTCTTCACGTCAACAGTTATAGGCCTATCGTATGGGTTCACTAGCTTAAGCACTACCGTCTTAACACCTGAATATGCTACGACATCGACTCTAGCCGGGTCTACCACTAGTAGGTCGTGGTGAGTGTAGAGGTACCAGAGGTTGGTGGCATTTATGAAGCCTGCGCCAACAATCTCAACGTCGTAGGGTAGGTCTGTTGCTGTTCCAACGATTATGTCCTTTACTATTCTCGATATTAATGCGTTGGGGTAGGCGATGGTTATGTTCCTCCATAGCCCAGTCTTCTTCAGTAGCTCTAAGACTAGTGCAGCATAGCCACTAACATGTGGTGTAGCCATGCTAGTACCGCTAGCATATACGTGGTAGAGGCTAGCTGGCTCATCCATACAAGTCCCTTTAGCTCTAGCTGAGGCTATGTAGACTCCTGGTGCAACAACATCAGGTTTTAGTGTAGCGTTTGGTGTTGGCCCCCAACTAGTGAACCATGCTGGATGAAGACTCTTATCTACTGCACCAACTGTTATAGCTCCACTAGCTACTCCTGGACTTGAGACGGTAAAGTATCCTGGACCCTCATTACCAGCTGCTACAGCAACAACTACACCCATTCTTGTTGCATTGTTTACAGCAGCTGCTAGAGGATCGTAGAATGGGGCTGCAGGACCGCCAAGGCTCATTGATATGACGTTTGCGCCTTCCTCAATAGCCCATTGTATGCCTTCAATAATCCATGAGTCGTAGCCCCAACCCTCATTACTTAACACCTTACCGTTGATTAGCAGTGCACCTGGAGCCATACCCTTGATTATCGGTATGTAGCCTCCAGTACCAGCTGCAATACCTGCACAGTGTGTTCCATGTCCAAAACCGTCTGTTGGCGGCTCATCAGGTACACCATCAAAGTCGAAGTCTACAAAGCTTCTACTAGCTATAACCTTGCTTGTTCCATTGGGGAACTTCATGTCTGGGTGCGTTGAGTCAATACCCGTGTCGAGGATTGCTATCTTGATTCCAGTACCATTAATCCCTAGACTCCAGAGGTGAGGTGCTCCTACTAAAGGTACACTCTGATATAATTGTGGTAGTATCTTGGAGAGGGGAGGTAGTTTAGTAACTCTCACAATGTAGTCTGGCACTACTATCTTTACCGCCCTGGACCTCTTTAGCTCAGAGAAGAGTTTTGGTAAGGACTTCTTAGGAGCCATAACTGCTACAGCGTTTATTATCCATAGGGTTTCATGCTTTAGCCTTGCTAGCTCTGGAAGACCGTACCTTGAAGCAGCTGCAATCACTCTCTTCACGCCATAACTTCTCTTGAAGACGATTATTAGTGGTAGTCCAGGAGACTTAGCCTTGGTGAACTCGTTGAGCACCTTCAAGTTGAAGAGGTCAAGGCTGAACTTTGGTGTCATAGCGTCTTTAGGTATCACGTAGACTGTGTCGTTGTAGGGTATTACGAGGAATATTCTACCCTTCTTCGCTGGCTTTATGGTGATTAGCCACTTGCCGTTAGCGTATAGGGCTTTAACCTCATCTCCAGTTATGAGTACACCTCTATAGTATAGTGTTTTCTCAAGCCCCTTAGGTGCTGGTGCAACAACCTTAATTCTAGACTTTAGGGCTTTAACCACCTTGAATGCCTGCATTAAGGCTTGCTGTGTTTTAGATTGGCCTGCTAGCCCAGTAACTGCTAGCCCTGTTGGAGCTAGGAGTATGACGAGGAGTATTAAGGATATTAGCGTGCGTGAGGCCTTCATAGTATTGCACCCTAGACTCTAACTTATTCCCATACTATA
>CAZTPV010000022.1:0-7862 GCA_964615085.1 uncultured Desulfurococcales archaeon | reverse complement strand
CTCAACACGTTCTCTAATATCTTCGTCGCTTTCTATGCCTACTGGTTTAAAGCCGTCAACGACGCCTAAGATGCATCTTCCTTGACTAGTTTCCGCAACAATAACTTGTACTGGATTTGCTGTTGCAACATACACTGTTGTAACTTCTTGGACATTCTTTATCGAATTTAGAACGTTTATAGGCCAAGCGTTACGCAGGTAGATGACGAATACATGTCCTGCTCCAATCCTATAAGCTGTCTCAGCTGCTAATTTCCTAAGAGTTTCATCGTTGCCTTCATGTCTGACTAGCCTCTTTCCACTTGCCTCGACAAACGCTAAGCCGAATTTTATCTCTGGAGTACTTGTGATTAAAGCTTCATACAAGTCTTCTACGGTTTTTATAAAGTGTGCTTGACCTATGATAATATTAGTTCCTTCAGGTACGGGGACGTCTATAACATGGAATTTAACTTCACTCATAGAGGCTCCCTCCTAGTTTATTCTATTTTTGATATGCCTAGAACTTTAACTTTGCATTTTACACTACACTCACTATACTCTAAGGTTACTAACACTTTCATTGAAAAGCCTTGAGCTACGTGAATCCCATCTCTACTATAGGTAATGAAACGCATCTTATCTTCTGGCGCTTCAAGACTTAGCTCCTTAATTTTACATGAGAATTTATAGAGCTGCTCAACATAAGGCGATATGCTAAGATAGTATCCTTTGAAAGTCGCGTTAGCTAAAACTCTAATTACTAAGGCATCACCACCATCAATACCCATGGACCTCTTGACCTCAATACTAACTACCCGCTCATGTGTTATTCTCGAACTGAAAGAATACGTAGTGCATCCCCTTCTAAGCTCCTTCACAGTTATAGTAAGAATTTAAGGGTATAGCTCATCCTATGTCCACGTGAGTACCTGGAAGCTTACACTAAAAGAGTTGAGGGAAGCAGATATGCAAAAGATAGACTTCCTAAGACATATAGTTAATAGGATGTTGGCTGAGAAAGGTGCACCAAAGCAAATAGTTGACGATGTTAGAAAGATTGTTGGAAAGGCAGAAGATAAATACAAGTTCTCTAGTTTTGGTGGCGATGTTAGAAACCTGGCTGAGTTCATCCAGAGTAGAGACTTCGATGATTTAATAGCGATATTTAAGTCGGTAGGCTCAATAGACATACTAGTTGAAATACTTAAACGAGCTAAAGAGGCTTACAAGGATTATCCTAATGTTGTAGCAGCTATAGAGAGTAGGCTTAAGGAGCTAACAAGCGGAGTAGAAGACGTTAAAGCTAGGATTGAAGCAGCTTATAACATGCTAAAAACCCTTGAAGATAAAGGCTACAAAGTTGAATACGACAAGGATAATTTAAGAGTAAGGTTAAAGAGGGATGGCGTAGACCTCGAAGTTAAATACGATACTGATAAAAAGTGTTATAAGTTGAAGTATGAGATCAAGGGTGAACTATCAGCATCATCATATACTCATTTAGCCTCAATAGCAAGAGAGATAGACAATTTCGTTAGAAGGTTAAGGTTTTAGAAGCATCTTCAACAATACATTAGGGGATAGAAAGTCTGTAAAATACTTCATAAGAATCTCGTCTGAAGCTTTTCTTAATAGACGCTTAGCAGCTCTAGGACTATGATTAATAAATTTCAGCACTACTCTGCCGAGTACAATGTCATTAATAATTTTAGCTAGTTTTTCTATGTAGCGTCTTAGAGTGAAAGTCCCCTCTAACATCAAGTCTACTGCGATAATAGAGCTTAGTATAGAGGGCCTAATTCCTTCACCACCTAGTGGCCTTACAAGACCTGCAGCCTCACCTAACGGTATTACTAAGCTTTTACCAGTATAGTATGGTTTTCGAAATCTTGAAGCAATCCTTATTGGTGCGGCTCTGCAGTGGTATATATCGATAACTTCAACTCCAGCTTTAAGAAGTAGTGATCTAAGTACTTTATGACCAACTTTACTAATTCTTAAACAGCCGTAACCTACATTATACTTACACCCTTTGGGGAAAGCCCATACTAGGCATCGCAGTCTAGAGTCATAGTACAATAAAGCTTCATCCTTTGAAATGTTTAATGAGTCTGTATAGCATCTTAATGCTATAACACTTCCCCTTGGATCCTCAATGTAGGGTCCTCGACAATCTAATATTATGTCGTAGCAGCCTATCCTGCTAAGCTCTTTAGGTGAAGTTCTCTTGTAGATAATATTGATGTTGTTTGCAGTCTTAATCATACCTCTCATACGATTAATCCATTCACTCTTATCAATTATTAGCCATATAGAGTTGTACCTAATCTCTCTCAACAAATCATCTATCTTGAATATGATGTTGTTTATAGTGTTAAGAATTCGTGGTACTGGTAGTCTTCTACTCAATAGTATTGGGATGGTTGTTATGGGCGTAGCCTCTCCACATGGTTTATCATATAGTCTTTGAAGATCATAAGCGTCTAGCTTCATTTGAGCTAAGCTATGACTGCTTAATAATAGGGAGGCTATAGCGCCGGATACCCCTAAGCCAACAATAGCTATTCTCATGACGTGTTTCCTCTAGGTATATGGATAGACCATGAGATGGGGGCCCTCCCTAACTGATATATGTACTTCAAAGTAGTCGCTTATACCACTATGTTCTATTTTAGGTATTAGGACAGCCTCTATCTGGAAGAGTCCAGCCATGTCCTCCATCTTAACGATGATACTTATAGGCCTCTTCCTACCATCATGGATTTCAACCCTTTTAATGCTTAATGCAGATACTGCGTGCATGTCAAGTTTACCGAGCCTATAGGGTATCCTTGCTCTTCCCTCAGCCATATCAAGGCCGTCAGCCACCTTAACGACACCAGCTTCAATACTTAGACACCTTAGATTGTACTCAGTTGCATAGATAGCATGAAGAATCTCTTGTCGAATTCTTATTGCTTTCCTATAGTCTGTTATAATCTTTGAAAGCACTCTATCAATAATATCCTTAGCTAATAGCGCTCCAAATCTCTCATGCATATCTCTATGAATAGCATTACCTATGTCATGTAGTAATCCCGCATACATTACTATAAGTCTAGCTTCATCAATACATGTAGCTGTGCCATCAACGATAGATGAAGGTTTAACACCGCGTGCAAGAAGCCTCTCGAAAAGCTCTAATGCTGCTCCTGCAACAATTTTAGCATGTACAGGACCGTGATCATTGTACTTTAACCTCTTAACTGCAAATACGTTACTTAGCTCTAAAAGCTCTTGAACTTCAGGATCACTTATCAATAGTTCGTAAGCCTTCTTTAGGAATTCGTTCCTCTCTAAGTGGTTGTAAAGTAGTTCCTTGGATACAACAACGACTCCCACGAGATAATCCCTTACAACCATAGTAAATTATTAAGTAGGATTAAAAAGTGCTTGGAGGCATAAGCTATGTTTACGAGAATTAGTATTGAATGATTTATTCTTGAATAGTCCCTAAACAGCCAAAGTCAAGTCTAGGAAGTCCATAGGTAGTGGCCGTCCCTTAGATTTTAACTCATCATACTTCTTGGCAAGCCAGTCAATGAATACAGGACATCCATCGAATCTGCCATCACGTTCACACTTCTCTCCAAGCTTTAGGAAGCATTTACCAGTTCTCTTGTCGTAGTAGGGGCACATTTTGTGATACTGTTTAGCACTTTTCATCATTCTTGTTATCCATCTCTTCTTGGGGTCGCGTTTTTCCCTCTCTTCAACCTGCCTTAACACTTTATCTAGCTCATCTTCAGGTATCTTAATGCTCATAGCTATTGATCACCCCCAGGTTAGCTCTTCTAAGCTAATCTAATTCGTAACCTCCACTCCTACTAAGTCTTTCCTTATACAAGTAAATGGTTATTTTAGTATAGTTGAAGTGAAAGTATTCTTAAAGGTATATATGTAGGCTAAAAGTTTCAACAATAGCTATTTTAGTTAACTCTCAATTAGTTTATATACTCTTGGAGGGTGCTAAGTCTGTGTGTTGGCTGAAACTATTAATGCTAATAGCCTTAACTGCTGTTGCTTCAAGCTGTTATGCTGTAGCCCATGAATTATTACACTACTTGGTAGCTCTGTTACTGGGTTATAGCGCCCGCATAAGTATTACACGACATATTGTACCATGCTTATGTGTGAAGATAAGGGATGACATACCTTTACCTCAGAAATGCCTTATTTTATTTACACCATATGTACTCAATGCTGCTCTGCTCATAATGCCCTTACATTCCTTGGGTTTAGTGATGTTAAAAATAATTGCTGTTTTAACACTACCTAACATAGTGTTGGAGTTTGATTCTTTACGTAATAAGTTGGGGGTCCTGAGCGCATCCTATATGGCAGTAATGTTGTTAGCACTTACTCTGATCCAGTTTAAAATAATTACGTGACTTGTCCAGCGACTTACAAGTTCTATTATACATCGCTTTGCCTAAATCTACACTACAAAGTACCTGCCATCATCATCGCTATAAACCAGCCCTTTCTCCGCAAGCTCGTTTAGTGCATGTCTAATCTTATCCTCGCTTGCAAGCCCAGAGAGTATTGCATGTAGTTCGCGAACAGTCATTGGTTTCTCATTCAGTAATCTGAGCAGAATATCCCTAAGCTGTTCCTCATTAGGGGCGACAACTACTATAACTTCATCATCTTCATAGAGCTTTTGTAGAACTATGTTGCGGTCGTAGACATAAGCATCTGTGTTAACGTTGGTTCCACGAGCCTCACTCATGAGAGGCTCCCAGCTCTATCAGATTAACCCCCCTTTATTAGCACTTACACTCTAGACTCTAGTGGGCTTCATAAACAGCTGTGTAAATTATTTAAGGTAATACTAAGCCTAGATGCGTATACCACTCCATAATAGTTGATAATACTCTGAGGGAGCGACTCTCATGGTTGAGGAGAAGATAAAGTTTAAAGTTAAACTTCTAAGTGTTTGCACAAGGATATCACTATTATCAAAAAGTATAGCCTCTTTAATTAATAGGTACGGTCAACGGATTAGGGTTCTAGAGGCTGCAGCTAATAGTTTACCCCAACACGTTATAGACTACGAGAAAAGTAGGTTAAGCAAGGTTATTAAAGAGCTTGAAGTAATTGATGAGATCATTGAGAGGTCATGTAGGGATCTTTGTAGTAGTACTAGATTGTCGATAGTTGAGCTTTCAAAGTGTACTGATGGTTTTGAAAAGCTCTATGAGAGACTAGTCTATGGTACTTTTCAAGCTCCCTCCCAAGTTCGTGCCGAAATACTATCGGTATACGATGAGCTTAAAAGACTTAGGGAAGAGTATATTTATGTCCCTCAATAGGTCAACGGCCTAAAGCATCATCACCCTTCATACTTTCTTCAGTAGAGGCCCCTTCATATCATCCCGAAACAGTTTCATGTTATTACTCCAGTTTATGAGTTTAGTGGATGGAAGTGTAGATATAAATTATGGGCTAGACTTTTTGTCGAGAATAATGTTATGGGGTTAGGAAGAATTTCACTGAGTGGGAGGCTGGAAGGAAAATGAGTACAAAGACTTTATACGACATTGTTGAAGCGGGTATGAAGGCAGCAAGACTACCTAGTAATGTTAGGGCTAGAATAAGGGCTATTGTAGAAGAGGCCATTGAAACGTATAGTGTAACGACCATTAATGATCTAGTTAGTTTACCTGAATGGAATATATGGCTGGTACTAGTTAAATCTATCATGCAGCCTATACATAAGCTGTTAAGACGAGAGGGTTTATGTCATGCAACTTACTATATTGTTGCAGCGTTTACGGCAGCTGATGAGAAGTTAGCTAACATAGTTAGGGAGTGGGTGAAAAGTAGGTGTAAAACAGGTTTAGATCCGTGCTGTTCATCTCCAAAGTGCTGTAATTTAGCTTAAGCACTTTATCTAGCTCTTTAGCCTCTCCTCCAGCTCTTTAAGCATCTTTTTAATGTCGCTGGCAGATACGCATTTTTCAAGTTCTGCTTTAAGCCTCTTATTCTCCTCTTCCAACAATTTTACACGCTCTTCAAGCTCCTTAACGCGTTTATCTAGATTTAATTGGGCGACGATTCTTAGTTTGCCTCTTAGCATGAGCTCGTAAGTTTCTCGTATGAGTTTACCAGCCTTAGTCTTGCCTTGGAGATGAGCTCTAATTGTTGTTTCACTTCTGCCAAGCTCATCTGCTATCTGCCTAATAGTATAGCCTGCTTTCTCGCGTGCCAGTGCTGCAGCAGCTACAGCCAGACTGTCAACCCATGTAGCTTTCTCAGTAGGATCCTTAATTAATTCGAGCACTTCTGGCCTGTATAGTGTTCCGATTATTAATGCTATTTCAAGTTGCTGTACATCTTTCTTGGATAATGGTTTTAGAGGCACCATGGATAAGTCTATTTCGACAGTCTCCTCCTTACCTATGGTATTCATACTCATGCATTAATCACCCTCCTACCCCTAGATCATAACTATATTGTGACAGCTCAAGGCCCATTATAAATGTAATCCTTGATACAGTTGCAAGCGTCCTTGCACATAGGATGCTGATTAATAGCTTGAACTGGAGTGCTTGTACCCCATATTTTTGTATTCTGGAGTCTTTCCTGTTTGAGAAATAAGTTGGGAGTGTGGCGGGCCCGCCGGGATTTGAACCCGGGACCTCCGGCTCCGCAGGCCGGCGCTCTATCCTGGCTGAGCTACGGGCCCATAATTAATTAGGTGTTGTGGGCTTATATTGTTTATAATAGGCTTCTCTTGTGCGGGTTAGCTTAACTAGTGTTACTAAGCATTAATGCTATGTATAGGGTGTGAGAGAATAGTGTTCTGTGATGTTGTAGGGGTGATCCTTTGCCTCCTAGGAGGCATAGAAGCCTATTAGACTATATTGCAGGTAAGACTGCTAGCTCTACGAGGACTGCTAGTGTTGCTGCAAGAGATGCTGAGAACACTAACATTAAGACTAGCGGGAGACATGTTAATAGGAATAACGATGTAGTGAGTAGTGGTAAGGCGAGGAGTTTATTGGAGTTACTGGAATCACTAGAGGGTCTTGAGGAGAAACGCAAGTCTTCAAACATCAATATTGATAAGGAACACGGTAAATGGGATGTTGAGAGAAAAGTTAGGGATAGTTCTAGGACGACTAATACGACTAAACCTAGTGTTGTAGTTATTAAGTCTAAGGCTAGTGACATACCTCTATTTGGTGGATTTGAAGTTGCTAAAGATGCTCCAGAAGCTAATGAAGGCCTTGTAGGATATTTGCTAGGGGTATACTATGATGGAGATCGAAAGGTTGCCGTGTCAAGACTATACTGTGAAGATGATGGTATGGTATATGACTTTCCAGATAAAACAGGATACCTACCTTACTTCTTAACTGATATTCCTCCCGACAAGATTAGCATGATAAAAGATATTGTTAAGCATAAGGGGTTTAGTCATATTGAAGTCGTTGAGAAGTTTGATCTACTACGATGGCAGAGTAGGAAGGTGACGAAAATCGTTGTAAAGACACCTGATGTTGTTAAGGTGCTAAGAGATAAAGTGCCTCGTGCCTGGGAGGCGCATATAAAGTTTCATCACAATTACATATACGATTTTGGACTTATACCTGGCATGAAATACATTGTCAAGGGTCGTAGCTTAGAGCTTGTAGATTACGGCCTTAGTGACGAGAAGTACAAGTTTATCGTTGATGCATTTAGGGGTGAGAGCGAGGACCTAATTCAAATGGCTATTAAGTGGGCACCTTTATTTGAGCTTCCACCGCCACGCATAAAGAAGCTTGCCATGGACATAGAGGTTTATACTCCATTTAAAGGTAGAGTTCCTGATGCTACTGAAGCCTCTTACC